>CAMLME010000097.1 GCA_946481235.1 uncultured Methylobacillus sp.
GCATGCGGCGGCTTTTACGTGGTACCGCTCAACGCACTTCTGCAGGAACGCGGCCATGAAACCGTTGGCGCCGGCCATGCCGTGGCAGTACAGAATTTCGTCGAAAACCTAGCCATGCTTGGGCTGGTGGGTCTGTATACGGCAATGGATAAGGGAGGCATGCCCATAGTGCAGTCCGCCACAATATTCGGTGGCGTGGTGCTGGCAGCGATCAGTGCGTTGGCACTTTACCGACTCAATAACAAATGACAATAGAGAAAATAATGCATAAAAATAAAGAGCATTTTTTATTTGCCCTCGCATTGGTCCTGGCGGCCTGGTCTGCGTACGCCGCCCCTATTCCGGCCACGGCCGATGGCCAACTCGGACTTTATCCCGCAAACAACTTCCGCATCGCCGACGGTACGTGCAGTGATTGCAAGACTATTCCGCAAGCCATGTGGTATTTCAATGGCGAAGCGCTTGCCGTACCTGCGAAAAATACAGCCGGGTTCTTCCCTGCTAAGCATACACAAGCAGATGTGGCAAGCTGGGCGGCCGGGAAACCCGATCTCGCGGCTCAGCCGCCGCTGGTCTGGCTAGGTTCCAGCTCAGTGATACCGCAAGCAACGTTGTCGGCTGGCGGTAAAACCATTGTGCTGGATGACGGAACATTATTAGGCTTCGGCATCGTGCCCAAGATTCCCACCAATCTTTCCTACTGGGACAACAGTACAAGCCAATACTTTGCGTCCCGACCTTTGCGACTACGTGGCGAAATCCATGGCAACACCTTTACCGCCCGCACCGTATGGCCGCTAGACTATAGCATCGCGCCTGTCAGTCTGTCCGCGCCGCTGCTCAAGGGCGAATCCCTCAAGTCGCTGGTGCAGTATGAAAACGGCGGTGCGCGCAGCTCCTACCAGACAAGACTGTTGTGGGAGAGAAATCCCGGCGCTGCTCAAAAGTCGCCGGGCAAGGCCGTGGTCGGGCTAATGCTGAATGGCGCGCAAGGCGACGACGACGAGGCGCACGGCGGCCATTTCGGCGTCGTCACCGGAAGATTCGAAGTGGACGGGAACTGGTCACGCTGGCTGGTCAACAATTTCTACAATCTTGATTCATTCAGTGAAAAAGGCATCGTTGCTGCAGTAACGCCCATGGACAAATACCTGATGGATCTGAACAACGGCCAGAGCTATTACCGTCCGTCCTACATGGTGGTAGCCACCTTCAGAAACGACGCCCCGGCCGCGCTGTACCAAGGCGCGATCAATCGTGTGTACAACCACTTCTACCGCCATGACTTCGTCTACGACCATTCGCGCGACAACTGCTCCGGTATCAGCATCGACACGTTCCGCACCCTGGGCTGGAACGTGCCCGAGCGCGGGGTGGAGAACCACCTGAAAGCCACGGCCGCCTACATGTATGTCGGCGCGACCGAAGGCAGCCTGGACAAAGGCCGAAAGATTTACGACTATCTCACGACGGAAACCACCCGGCTCTACCCTGCCGTGACCTTCGATGCCATGGGCAACGATTTGCTGGCACTGGCACAAGGCAATACGGGACGAGATTTAACCCCGTTCGAGCAAAAACTGGCGCAGGACATCGAAGCCATCTGGTTCGTCCGCATCCCTCAAGTCCCCTCCAGCCGCGCGTTCGGGCTGGCGCCGGTGTACAGCTTCGACCAGTACATGTCGCAAGCACCGGAAGACCGCAGCCAATGGAAGATCGTCCCCACCGAGCCGCGACCGTTCCCGGCAAACCTGCGCAATGGACTGGCTCTTGCACAGGAAAAACCGCTACCTGTCCCTATACACATCGCCGGCATCGGGCTTGGCATATGCCTGACGGTGGTCGGTATTCGGCGCAGGTCAGCAAAACGCAAGAAATCTGCTAACTGAGATCGATGCAGGGTTCAACTAGGGATAGTAAGCGACCGATTCCACCAAGTGGATGAACTTTGCACTGTCACAGTACAAATAATCGTATCTGCGCTCCCCTTGCGGTCTTCACCAAAATCATCCTCTTTCAATTCATTATCAACTTCACATTCGTGGACAACATCATCAGAACCGGACATGCGAATCTCCTTAAAGGCTGTTTATTAGCTTGTAAATCCTGAGCGAATCAAAATTCGCGGAAGGAGCAGCCTAAAGCCACTCAAGAATTTTTATTACTTATTACATTTGAGTTACAGCGGACAGCAGGAGACGTGCCAGATCATAAATATCAATAAAAAACATAAAGATGGAAATATTTTATGGAGCTTTAAGAAAAATAGATGTCGTCAATTGCAGACATGCAATCCCTTGTTAATTTCATCTTATTGAAACTTAAGGAAATTATTTGTCTCCATATGCCGACACTTATCTTTCGGAGACAAATAATAGGTTTACGTGAGATCGGATGGGGTCGCAGAGATAGAAGTGGGAAAAGCTTGTCTTGAGAAACCTTTAATACTTATCTAACCTACAGCTACTACCAGAGCGGCAAGAATGGTCACGAGCGCCAGGCTTATGATGAATTTGCTGTCATCGTTTCTTTGGTGGTATTTCATTTTAAATGCCTCCAGAAATAAGATCATTCCAAAATTGGACACCCCCTTTCCCCAAGGTTCGACAAACAGGCTCCTGATGAACATGAATTAGTCATGAGGAATTTCATGAGTTGAAGATACCAGACGTGAAAAAGCCCGCATTGCGCGGGCTTTTTGGACTTCTTGAGACTTGGTAAAACAAGGATTTGGTGGAGGTGGGGGGAATCGAACCCCCGTCCGCAAGCCCTCTACAGACAGTTCTACATACTTAGCCTGATTGTTTGATTTGACCTTGCAACCGCCAACCGGCAGGCTGAGGCAAGGCGAGTTACCTTGGGTTTAATGCTGTATCAAGTAACCCGATACAACACGATCCTCTCTTAATGACGCTGCTGCAGGTTGCCCTGCCCGACCGAGAGGCCCTTCGGTGCAGCGTCCAGCCGGTATTAAGCGGCTAGAGCGTAAGTTTCGTCGTTTGCGACTATACTTTTTCCAGTTGTTTTACGAGGTGACTGGTCCTCGGTATGCCCTGCACTGCTTTGTAACCCACGTCGAAACCGGGTCACCCCCAGGTTCGCTGTTAAAGACCGGAGACCGATCGGATAAGTTCCACAGCAATCTGAATTATACGCGCTATTTATTGGCCGCCCGCATAATCCTGCCTTTTTCGCGCTCCCAGTCGCGCTCTTTCTCGGCCTCGCGCTTGTCATATTGCTTCTTGCCCTTGGCCAGGCCGATTTCAACTTTGACACGGCCCCGGGTGTAATGCATATCGAGTGGCACGAGTGTATAACCCGCGCGTTCGACCTTGCCGATGAGCTTGGCGATTTCTTCGCTGTGCAGCAAGAGCTTGCGGGTGCGGGTCGAGTCGGGACGGATATGCGTGGATGCGGCACCGAGCGGCGTAATGTGGCAGCCAATAAGATAAATCTCACCGCGCTGGATGATGACGTAGGCCTCCTTGAGCTGCACGCGGCCGTCGCGGATAGCTTTGACTTCCCAGCCTTCGAGCACGAGGCCGGCTTCATGTTTTTCTTCGATGAAGTAGTCGTGAAAGGCTTTTTTGTTCTGGGCGATGCTCATGGAATTTGGAATGGCTTAGAATCGCATCATTTTAACCTAATCGTCCCCTGCTCATGGCGCAAGTCGAAAAATCCGTACTGGTCCCACATTCGGCCACCCAGATGTATCAACTGGTCGACGCACCCGAGCGCTATCCGGAGTTCCTCCCATGGTGCGGCGGCGTGGATCTCAAACAGCGCGATGAGACCATCACGGTGGCGACGCTACATATCGATTACCACGGCATCAAGCAGAACTTCACCACGGAAAACACCAAGACCTTCCCGACCTTGATGGATATCAAGCTGGTAGACGGTCCGTTCCGCCATCTGGAAGGTGTCTGGCGTTTCATTCCGTTGTCCGAGGATGCCTGCAAGATTGAATTCAAGCTACACTACGAATTCTCCAGTCACCTGCTGGAAAAGATCATCGCGCCGGTGTTCAGTCATATCGCCAACACCTTTGTCGATGCTTTTGTAGAACGCGCAGAAATTATTTATGCCCCAAATGAATAACGAGATCCTGGTCGAAGTCGCATATGCACTGCCCAAGCAGCAATTGATATTGGAGTTGATGGTTCCAGAAGGCACGACGGCTGAGCAAGCCGTCATGCAAAGCGGCATTACCGGCAAGTTCCCGGAAATCGATCTCAGTCAGAACAAGCTGGGCGTATTCGGCAAACTGATTAAAGGGGATACGGTATTGCGCGAACGCGACCGTGTCGAGATTTACCGCCCGCTAATTGCCGACCCCAAGGAGGTGCGTCGCCAGCGCGCTGCGGAAGGCAAGGTCATGAAAAAAGGCGGAGGGGATGCCCCTTCCGCCGAGTAATTCATCAAATTGATGCGCTAGCGTTTATTCGCAGTTCGCCGCAACGTCACTCTTCGCGTTTTCAAGCTCTGCCGCGATTTCCTTATCCCCGTAATATTCACGCTCACCTTTTTCGTTGACGCGATAAATACGTCCGCCTTGCTCAAACTGCGCCTGCTTTGATCGCGCAGCTTTACACGCCTGCTCCTTGGCCTTTTTCTCAGCGGCAAGCTTGTCTTCCTGCTGCTTTTTCGCCTCTGCATCCTTAGCAGCCTTTTGCTTCAGATCTTCCGACACTTTGTTTTTTGAGGCATTGGGATCATTTGGATTTCCAGGCGCAGACGGGGCGGCCTTTACAGACTCATCGACTTTTTTCGGATCAGGGGCCGCGACAGGCTGAGCAGACTTCTTTCCAGAAAGCGTGGTATAGGGGATGTTGCTCAACGGCGGAGAGTCGGAATACTGCGTTTTACCGCTCTTGTCTTTCCATTTATAAACCTCCGCCGACACTGTTGCCGACATCAGCAAGGAAGTGCAAAAGAAGGCAATAAGCATTTTTTTCATTTTAATATTCCCCTTAAAGCGTAATGGCGAAACATTAACTCTTCGCTCAAAACCTGACAACCCACATAGCGGATTTACCCACAAGCTCTCTACCTGTATAATCGCTTTTTGCCACAAGGGATAGTATATGCGTCTGCTTCAAAAAGCGCTTACTTTCGATGATGTGCTGCTGGTGCCTGCGCACTCTAACATCCTGCCCCGCGAAGTAAGCCTCGCCACCCAATTCACCCGCTCCATCCGCCTGAATATTCCGCTGGTTTCCGCAGCCATGGATACCGTTACCGAAGCGCCGCTCGCTATTGCGCTGGCCCAGGTGGGCGGCATTGGCATCATCCACAAGAATATGACTGCCCAGGCGCAAGCAACGCAGGTATCCCGCGTCAAACGCTTCGAGTCCGGCGTAGTCATCGACCCCGTGACTATTCCGCCGCAAATGACTGTACGCCAGGTTCTTGCGCTTACACGACTGCACAAGATTTCCGGCCTGCCCGTCGTGGAAGGCAGCAAAGTTGTCGGCATCGTAACCAACCGCGACCTGCGCTTCGAAACCAATCTCGACCAACCCGTCAGCAACATCATGACGCCGCGCGAACGACTCGTCACCGTGCGTGAAGGCTCGCCGCGCGAAGAAGCGATGGAACTGTTGCACAAGCATCGGCTTGAACGCGTGCTGGTTATCAACGACGATTACGACCTCAAGGGTCTGATTACCGTCAAGGACATCCAGAAATCCAGCGAACATCCGCTGGCCTGCAAAGACGCCAAGGGTCGTCTGCTGGTCGGCGCCGCTGTCGGTGTGGGCGAAGGCACGGAAGAGCGCGTCGCCGCCTTGGCTGAAGCCGGCGTGGACGTCGTGGTAGTGGATACCGCCCATGGCCACTCGCAAGGCGTGCTGGATCGCGTCAACTGGGTCAAGAAGAACTTCCCGCAAGTGCAAGTCATCGGCGGCAATATTGCTACCGCTGCTGCAGCCAAGGCGCTGGTCGACAACGGCGCGGATGCAGTCAAGGTCGGTATCGGCCCCGGCTCCATCTGCACCACGCGTATCGTCGCGGGTGTGGGCGTTCCGCAAATCACCGCCATCGCCAACGTCGCCAAGGCGCTTGAAGGCACCGGCGTGCCATTCATTGCGGACGGCGGCATTCGCTATTCCGGCGACATCGGCAAGGCTATCGCCGCCGGCGCTTACAGCGTCATGCTGGGTGGCCTGTTTGCAGGTACCGAAGAAGCCCCGGGCGAAATCGAACTGTTCCAGGGCCGTTCCTACAAGTCATACCGCGGCATGGGTTCCGTCGGTGCGATGCAGAAGGGTTCCAGCGATCGCTACTTCCAGGACACCGAAGGCAACGCCGACAAGCTGGTACCGGAAGGCATCGAAGGCCGCGTACCCTACAAGGGCAGCGTCCTGGCCGTCATCCACCAACTGATGGGCGGCCTGCGTGCTTCCATGGGCTATGTCGGCTGCGGCAGCATCGAAGACATGCGCAACAAGGCGGAATTCGTGGAAATCACATCCGCCGGCATTCGTGAATCGCACGTCCATGATGTGCAGATCACGAAAGAAGCTCCCAACTATCACATCGAGTAAAGCCAGACCCGGCAGGCGCATTACTTCGCGCCTGCCGACTGCATTCCACTTCTCACGGATCGAACCATGCATCAAAAAATCCTCATCCTCGACTTTGGCTCCCAATACACCCAATTGATCGCCCGCCGCGTGCGCGAGGCCAACGTTTATTGCGAGCTGCATTCCTGGGATGTGGATGACGCGTTCATCCGCGAATTCAATCCGGCCGGCGTCATCCTTTCCGGCGGACCGAACTCGGTGTACGAAAATGAAACGCCCAAGGCACCGCAAGCGGTGTTCGAGCTGGGCGTTCCGGTGCTGGGCATTTGCTACGGCATGCAGACCATGGCGGCGCAACTGGGCGGCAAAGTGGAAAATGCTGCGCACCGTGAGTTCGGTTATGCGGAAATCCGCGCGCGAGGCCATTCGGCGCTGTTCCGCGACATCGAAGACCGCAGCAACGATGAAGGCCACGGCCTGCTCGACGTGTGGATGAGCCACGGCGACAAGGTAACTGCGCTGCCGGAAGGCTTCAAGGTCATCGCCAGCAACGCCGCCACGCCAATCGCCGGCATGGCTGACGAAGAGCGCAAGTTCTACGCAGTGCAGTTTCACCCCGAAGTGACGCATACCCTGCAAGGCAAGGCCATCCTCAGCCGCTTCGTGCACGACATCTGCAATTGCGGCCATGACTGGAACATGCCGGACT
>CAMLME010000098.1 GCA_946481235.1 uncultured Methylobacillus sp.
GACGGATCATCTGCGAGTGGCAGGTGTAGCAGCCTTCGCGGGTGTAGATGTCGCGACCCAGTTGTTCCAGCGGCGTGTACGGACGAACCATGTCCTTGCCGTCCGCGGTCTTGACCACTTCCACCGTATCCTTGAGGAAGAACAGCGGGATGATTTCGACCAGGCCCCCTGCGCTGATGGCCAGCATGACCAGCACCAGCATCAGCCCAATGTTACGTTCAATTTTGTCGTGTTTCATTTCAACCTCTCTCTATCCGGTTATGCGGCAGCCGTAGCTATGTCTGCTGCGACATTGGCATTGCCCTTACGGATGGTCATGTACATGTTGTAGCACATGATCACCATGCCGGTCAGGAAGAAGACGCCGCCAAGTGCTCGCATTGCATAGAAAGGATGCATTGCAGCCACGGTTTCAACGAAGGAATACTGCAGGTTGCCGAAGTCGTCGAAAGCGCGCCACATCAGACCTTGCATGATGCCGGAGATCCACATTGCGACGATGTACAGCAGGATGCCGATGGTCGCCAGCCAGAAGTGAACGTTGATCAGGCGCACATTGTAGATCGGGGTGTTCCACAGACGCGGGATCAGGTGATACAGCGCGCCGAAGGAAATCATCGCCACCCAGCCCAATGCGCCGGAGTGCACGTGACCCACGGTCCAATCGGTGTAGTGCGACAGTGCGTTAACGTCCTTCAGGGACATCATCGGACCTTCGAAGGTAGACATACCGTAGAAGGACAGCGAGACGATCAGGAATCGCATGATCGGGTCGGTGCGCAGCTTTTCCCATGCGCCGGACAGCGTCATGATGCCGTTGATCATACCGCCCCAGGAAGGCAGCAGCAGCATGATGGAGAACGTTGCGGCCAGCGTGGAGGTCCAGTCCGGAATTGCCGTCCAGTGCAGGTGGTGGGTACCCGCCCACATGTACAGGAAGATCAGAGCCCAGAAGTGGATGATGGACAGACGATAGGAATAAATCGGACGACCAGCTTGCTTAGGCACGAAGTAGTACATCATGCCGAGGAAGGCTGCAGTCAGGAAGAAACCCACGGCGTTGTGTCCATACCACCATTGCGTCATTGCATCCTGCGCACCGGAGAACAGGCTATAGGAGCCTGTCAGGCTGTACGGAACGGCAAGATTGTTGAAAATATGAAGCAAGGCGGTGGCCAGGATGAAAGCGAGGTAGAACCAGTTGGCCACATAAATGTGCGGTTCCTTGCGCTTCATGATGGTGCCGATGTAAACGACAGCATAGGCGATCCAGACTACGGCGATCAGGATGTCCACAGGCCATGCCATTTCGGCATATTCGCGACCCTGGCTGTAACCCATCACATGCCCGAGCGCTGCCAGTACGATAATCGTCTGCCAACCCCAGAAAGTGAAATTCGCCAGACCAGTGCCGAAGAGACGCGCCTGACAGGTACGCTGCACTATATAGTAGGAAGTGGCGAAAAGAGCGCTACCGCCGAAGCCAAAAATCACGGCGCCGGTGTGTACCGGTCGCAGCCGGCCAAACGTAATATACGGACTATCAAAATTCAAAAACGGAAATGCCAGTTCCGAGGCGATATACACCCCGACAAGCATACCGACCGCACCCCAGACCAGCGTCATGATGACGAACTTGCGAACAATATCGTAGTTATATTGCTCGTTCGTCACGACATTCGTCGTAGCCATTAACTCTCTCCTCATTAATACAAAACTTCAACCCGAAAACCGCTCTTTAACGCTTCCGCCCCATAAACCGGTTACATCAGTTGCTTGAAATCATGGGCGATGTCCTGCGGCTTTTGCCCGTGATTCATAAACACCCTCAGCGCACCCTTTTTATCGAACACATAGATACCTGCGCTGTGGTCTATGGTGTAACCGCTCTTTCCACCCGAAGCCTGCTTCTTGTAGAACAGCTTGAAATCCTTGGCCACCTGTTCCGTCGTCGCCATATCGCCGTAGAGGCCGATGAAACTTTCATCGAACGATGGCACATATTGCGCTAGCACTTCTTGCGTATCCCGCTCCGG
Organism: uncultured Methylobacillus sp.; assembly: GCA_946481235.1. The sequence continues at coordinate 2,037 of CAMLME010000098.1, forward strand.
ATCCAGCGTTACGAACAGAACCTGCACTTGCGAACGCTCACCCTCAAGCAGCCTTAGCGCTTTGGACACATCGTCCATGGTTGTCGGGCACACGTCAGGGCAGTGGGTATAACCAAAAAACAGCGCCACGACCTTGCCGCGAAAATCCGCCAGCTTCCTAGGAGTACCATGGTGATCGGTTAGGGCCAGCGCATTGCCGAATTCCGCCCCACTGATATCCGTTCCCACAAACCTGGGCTCTTCCGCCTCTTGCCGACCGCAGGCAATCAACCCCACGCATAGCAATAACCACAACCAGCCTCGCATATTTACCACCTCACGAACGGGGGCGATATTCTAACATGCAGAAGCATGCGTCTTGCATATCTATCTCACTGATAGAAAACCCCTTTTCCTAGTCGGAAAAGGGGAGATGTATCAGAGGGGCGTAAACGTCATTTTCAGATGCAATTAAAACTTTTTGCCGAATCCGACTGCGAACACCCACGGGTCGATATCCAGACTGTCGATCTTGCCAATACCCTTGAACCGAACATCGGTGTCGATCCACAATTTCTTGACGTCAGCATTGATCAGCCAACCATCCTTCAGATTGACATCAAAACCTGCCTGAATGGCCGGACCCCAGCTGTTGCGATCAATACGGATCTGCATACCGTTCAAATCCAGGCTGTTGTCCATGAAGCGGGTGTAGTTCACACCGGCACCAACATAAGGATCGAACATCTGGTCCGGCATGAAGTGCCATTGCACCGTCAATGTCGGAGGCAGAGCATTCACTTCTCCAAGATCAAAATTGCCGACAAACGCTTGACCCACATTGGCGTTTTTGTGGATGTTGACATCATGCTTCGATCCCAAGGCCAGAATAAGTTCCAGCGCGATGTTTTTGGTCACATAGTAGGAAAGATCAAGCTCGGGGATAGTATTGCTTTCAACTTCCAGTTCGGCGCCAGGATTAAGGGCTGTTATACCTAGAAGATTGTTTGTTGTGCGACCAAGTTTGCTGTCCTCATCGGCATTGATATGTGCTGCGCGCAGACGCACGACAAAATCACCCTTTTCGGCCATTGCAACGGCCGGCGCAAAAGCGGAAGCCATCAGAATTGCAAGTAATGTTTTTTTCATTTAAAGCCCCTCTTTTTAGTCAACAATTAAGGAATTAAGGATATACATATCTTCAATTGCATTCTACTGCGGCTAAAAAAATTTTCAATACCTATCTGGAGCTTTTTATCTTAAATTGTAGGTGTGTAGTTTTTCTGCAACAGTCCACTAAACATCGAACCCATGCATACTGCATTTACGGCCCGCCAGCATACATGCGCTAACCAGTGCCCGATCTAACTGCAGCCCTCTTGCAATGGCATCCACCATTCCGCCATTGAATGTATCGCCGGCACCCAGCGCATCCACTACTTGCATCAACTCCGTTGCCGGCGCATGGCAAACTACTCCATCCTGTGTCACGCCGTAGGCACCCCCAGCACCCCAAGCAACCACCGCTCGCGGCGATCGTTCGGATATCCATCGCAGGAAATCCTGCGGCATTTCGAATCCATAATGCGCCGCAAAACCTCGCGAACAAAGAAGTAAATCGGCCTGGCCGAACAGTGCCTCAATACCGCTCCGCGGCTTTTCGAGCTCAAGCGATATGGGCAAATAAGGATGTCGGCTGCGCGCATGCGCAAGCATTTCGCTTAACGCCTCAACATTACGCCCTTCGAAATGCAGCCAGTCATAACCGGCAAGATCGAATGAGAGAAACGTGGAGGCATTTAGTTCGGGCAAATCCCGGTAATGCACAATGCTCCGGCTCCCCGCATTCAAATATATGCTGGAAGTCGGCGGTCGGCCGGGCATCCGCGGACAATGCGCGAAGGCCACTCCATGCGCTGCGAAATCCCGCTCGATGACGGTCGTTTCAGGGGCGTCGGCCAACACACCAAGGAATTCGACCTGATGCCCAAGCCTGCTCAGCACAACTGCGGTGTTCGCTGCATTACCGCCACGGCATATACGTAGTGATTGCGCACGCATTTCCTCGTCCGCATCGGGATGATGATCCAGCCCGAACACCAGATCGAGAGTAGCCGTTCCCACCAGTAATATACGTGCCATACGCGCTTTCTAACCTGTTCAAGTATCGTTGATTACGTTTACAATTAAAGCTTTTACGCTCCGGAGATACAAGATGGCTATGGCCAAAACGATGGCCGACCGTGATGGTCTGATTTGGTATGACGGCAAAATGGTACCGTGGCGTGATGCCACTACCCACGTCCTGACCCACACCCTGCATTACGGCATGGGCGTTTTTGAAGGCGTGCGCGCATACAAAACAGAAAAGGGCACTGCCATTTTCCGCCTCAAGGAGCACACTGACCGCCTTTTCCGTTCAGCACACATCCTCGGCATGAAAATGCCGTTCGACAAGGCCACCCTTATGGAGGCGCAAAAAGCCGCCGTGCGCGAGAACAATCTCGAATCCGGCTACCTGCGCCCGATGGCATTCTACGGTGCAGAAGCGATGGGAATCTCAGCCAAGACGCTTTCCACGCACGTCATCGTCGCAGCCTGGGCCTGGGGCGCATACCTCGGCAAAGAAGCGCTGGAAAATGGCATTCGCGTAAAGACCTCCTCTTTCGCGCGCCATCATGTAAACATCACCATGTGCAAGGCCAAGGCCAACGGCAATTACATGAATTCCATCCTGGCACACCAGGAAGCCTCGCAAGATGGCTATGACGAAGCACTGCTGCTGGACGTGGACGGCTTCGTGGCCGAAGGCTCCGGCGAGAACGTGTTCATCATCCGCAACGGCAAACTCTACACGCCGGATCTGACCAGCGCGCTGGAAGGCATCACGCGCGACACCATCATTCAACTCGCAGACGAAATGGGGCTTCCGGTTGTGGAAAAGCGAATCACTCGCGACGAAGTCTACTCCGCCGACGAGGCCTTCTTCACCGGCACTGCCGCCGAAGTGACGCCGATCCGTGAACTGGACAATCGCGCCATCGGCACCGGCACACGCGGCCCGATTACCGAGAAGCTGCAAACCAAGTTCTTCGATGCCGTGATGGGACGTTCGCCACGTCACCAAAGCTGGCTGACACTGGTTTAAGGACAGGCCATGGCGAACGAAGGACGGGAAATCGAAATCACGGCCAAGGATTTGCCGCTGCATTGCCCCACGGCCGAGGTCGCGCTGTGGTGTTCGCATCCGCGCGTTTTCCTCGACGTCAGCGAGACGGGCAAGGCAATGTGTCCTTATTGCGGAACAAAATACCGGTTAAAAGCCGGCGAAGTCGTTCACCAGCATTAATTATGGAAGTCCAGAGGCGGCAATGGCGCGACCATTGCCCTTCCCCATAGTGCCGTAACCACTTTTTCACCCAACTCCGGATCACCGCTCGTCCAGAACGATACCTCTCCGGGCGACGTTGCCGGCGTGATCAATCCGCCTTCTTCAATTCGTCGCCGCACCTGCCGGGCAACGGCTGCGCCGGTATCGATCAAAGCGACCCTGCCTTCGGTCAATTGTTCGATCAGTGGCCGCAAAAAAGGATAATGCGTGCAGCCCAGCACCAGCGTATCAGCGCCCTCGGCCAGAAGCGGCTCGATGTAGTGCCGCAACAGCTCCCGCGTTTCCGGCGCATCGAGCTCGCCGCGCTCCACGCGCTCCACCAGTCCCGGACAGCCTTGCGTAACCACGCGCACATTCTTGCCGTAGTTCTCCAGCAAAGCCGCAAATTGGGCACTTTTCAACGTTCCCGTCGTCGCCAGCACGCCAACCACACCGCTGCGCGTTGCCGCCACGGCTGGCTTCACAGCGGGCTCCATCCCGACCACCGGCAATTCAAACCGCTCGCGCAATAGCCCGATAGCAGCCGCGGTCGCGGTATTGCAGGCCACGACGATTGCCTTGGCGCCCTGCCCGACCAGGAACTCCGTCAATGCCAACGAGCGCGCCTGTATTTCATGCGGGGATTTGCCGCCATAAGGAGCATGTGCCGAATCTGCGACATACAACAGATTCTCGTGCGGCAGTTCTTCCTGAATGTGCCGCAGCACTGACAGGCCGCCGACGCCGGAATCGAAAATGCCGATCGGCGCCCGGCTCATCTGGATGACTGCGGACTCATGAGAATGGACATCTCGACCTGCACCGTGCCATCGTTGCCGCCCAGCCAGACATCGCCATCCTCAACCGTACACTGCAACTGCATGCTGCGTTGCGCCATATCGGCCAATGCCTGGGTAGTCGCCGGCGCAACATTGATGACCGTGAGATTTCTGAGCCGAGCCAGCTTCGAGCTGATCTGGTTCCACCAGATGCTGGCGCCATGACCGCCATAGGTATACAGCACCACCTGATCGGCACGGCCGCAGGCCTTGAGAATGCGCTTTTCTTCGGGCAGCCCGACCTCAATCCACAAATCAATGGCGCCGGTCAGATCCTTCTGCCAGATGTCCGGCTCGTCGTTATCGCTCAAGCCCTTTGCAAAAGACAATGCCTCGTGCGCATGCCGGGCAAAAGCCAGCACACGCACCATCATGCGTTCGTCCGTTTCGGACGGATGGCGCGCAATGGTCAGCGCATGGCTGTTGTAGTAGTGGCGATCCATATCGGCAATTTGCAGATCGGCCTTGAAAATGGTGGCATTGAGGGCCATAAGAACCTGTTTTAATGAGTAGGGCTTAACGCCGAAAAGTCGGCGAAGTGTAGCGGAATCGCCGCCATGAAGAAACCATCGCCACAGCGCCCAGTCTGATATGCCTTACAATCTCAGCATTGAACCGAGGAAACATTTTATGGGCAATCGCCTCAGCAAAATCAGCACCCGCACCGGCGACGATGGCAGCACAGGCTTGGGCGACGGCACGCGCACGCGCAAGGACTCCCTGCGCGTAGCCGTCATGGGCGACGTGGATGAATTGAATTCGCATATCGGCGTGCTGCTGGCTGAAACACTACCGGAAAATATCCGGCATCAACTCGGACTGATCCAGCATGACTTGTTCGATCTGGGAGGCGAGCTTTGCATTCCTGGAAACAAGATGCTCAATCCCGAACGCGTCGCTGCGTTGGACGAACTATTGCAGACACTGAATGCCGGGCTTACGCCACTGAAGGAATTCATCCTGCCCGGCGG
>CAMLME010000099.1 GCA_946481235.1 uncultured Methylobacillus sp.
GAACGCCTGTTCGGCAGTTGGGAAATGAACTGGATCGCCTTCAACCACGAGCGCGATATTCAACTGAGTCCGGGCCACAAAGCAAGCTTCTTCATGTATCCGTGTGCAGAAGTCGATAATCAAGCAAGCGACAGCCTGGTACCTGAGAGTTTTGCGTACCGGATAGAGGCCGGCGAGGTAACATAGCTGCATGCGAACGGACTATCAGGCAATCGTTGCGGCACCTTTCGGAGCGCTGGGCGTGCGCGTGGCGAGTGGCGTGGTGACCGGTATCGACTTTCTGCCCATTTTTTCCGAGTTGCGTGCGGCGAATGATGTGGCAACGCAAACAATCTGCGCGCAATTAATCGACTATCTGATAAATCCGCATCATCCATTGGACTTTCCCATGTGTCTGACCGGAACGCCGTTCCAGCAGCGCGTGTGGCGCGCGATGCAAGCAATTCCCGTCGGTGAAACACTGACCTATGCGGAGCTTGCACAGCGCGTTTCTTCCGGCCCACGCGCCGTGGCGAATGCCTGCGGTGCCAATCCCATTCCCGTTGTCATCCCCTGCCATCGCGTGGTGGCAAAGAGTGGACTGGGCGGCTTCATGGGCGGGCGTGAGGCCGGCTCTCTTTCCATCAAGCAATGGTTGCTGGCGCATGAACGAAGCGAACCTCACGCTGCTGGATGAGTTCACCGATCGGCTGTGGCTGGAGGAGGGCTTGTCCAGAAACACCCTCGAAAGCTATCGTCGCGATCTTGCTCAATTTGCCTTATGGCTGGAAAAGAACGCTGCAAAGATGCTGTTGAAAGCTGAGAGTGCGGATATTGAGCGTTATCTGGGGGTACGAGCTCCAGTCAGTAAGCCGCGTAGCGTCGGTCGGCTGGTCGCGAGCCTGCGTCGCTTGTATCGGTTTGCATTGCGCGAAGGGCGTATAGATATTGATCCAACGCAGCAACTCGGCTCACCCAAGATACCGCGCAGCCTGCCCAAAAGTCTGAGTGAAGACGAGGTCGAGAAACTGCTGAATGCGCCGGACGCAGAGCAATTACTGGGTTTGCGCGACCGTGCCATGCTGGAAACACTTTATGCTACCGGTTTGCGGGTATCCGAACTGGTGGCTTTAAAGGTCAGCGAAGTAAGCCTCGATATGGGAGTCGTGCGGGTTACCGGCAAGGGCGACAAAACGCGATTGGTGCCGCTGGGCGAAGAAGCGCTGGACTGGATTACCCGGTATCTCCGAGAGGCGCGGCCCATGCTGTTGGATGGGCAACTGGCTGATGCGATGTTTGTGACGCAGCGCGGGGATGGGATGACACGTCAGGCATTCTGGTATCTGATCAAGCGCTACGCGGTGCTGGCGGGAATTGCCAAGCATATGTCTCCGCATGTACTGAGGCATGCTTTTGCGACCCATCTACTTAATCATGGCGCGGATTTGCGCGTAGTGCAGATGTTATTGGGACATGCGGATATTTCGACGACGCAAATTTATACTCACGTCGCGCGCGAACGCCTCAAGCTATTGCACGCACAGCATCACCCGCGCGGTTAAATGGCGGCCGACAGACCTTTCAGGTAGGCGTCGATATAGTTTTTTGCCTTGTTTTCCAGTGAAAACAAGGCCGGATTCATCAGCCAATGGAAGCAAAGGCCGTCGATCAACGCCATCAGGCCGATGGCGGCAAATCGCTCATCGAGGCCCGCTGGCAATTGTCCTTGCACAACTGCCAGGCGAAATTCTTCGGTAATCTCGGCCAAGCAGTCTGCCCGTTTGATGAGATAGCCTTCACGAAGACCACCGGGTTCTTCTACGTATTCACACTTGAGCAATAGAATGCTGAGAAGATTACGGATGCGAACATCCCGGACTACTTGGGTTAACACGGTGGTCGATTTGACTTGGATGCGCGCAAGCGGGTCGTCCGGCATGCTTAGTGCCAGTTCGGCGAAAGATTCATGCAATGGCAACGCAACCTGATCCCACAATGCATGGATCAGATCCGTCTTGTTCTGGAAATGCCAGTAAATGGCTCCGCGCGTCAATCCCGCGGCAGTCGCAATATCATTGAGGGTAGTGTGGGCCACACCACGCTCGCTGAACAGACGTTCAGCAGCTTCCAATAACTGGCTGCGGGTGTGTTGGGCTTCTTCCTTGGTTTTACGTGCCATACGATAAACGTTTTATCCGTTTTGCATAAGTACATACTGATTCTAAAGAAGAGTTGACATACATACAAGCATGTAGGTAAAGTTAAACATACATTTGTGAATGTAAACACTAAAAATAGGGAATTCCCATGTCCAACTTTCGTTTTGCCGTCGCGCTCCTGCCCATTTTGTTGTTCGTTGCATGCTCAAAGTCGCAGGATGGCAATCCTATGGCAAATATGCCACCGCCCGAGGTCAACGTTGTTGATATCCAGCCGACTACCGTTCCCGTTAATTTCGAATACATCGGCCAGACCATTGGGTCGCGCGAAGTTGAAGTGCGCGCCCGGGTAACCGGGCACGTGGAAAAGCGCATGTATGAAGAAGGCGCTTTGGTGCGCGCCGGGCAACCTCTGTTCCAGCTGGATGCAAGGCCTTTGGCGATGGCGGTTGCTGCGGCAAAGGCCGCGGTAGCGACTGCGGAAGCGGATATCGCGCGCGCCGAAGCCACCGTAGCCCAAGCCAGGCGCGAGCGCGACAGATTGGCACCCCTTGCTGAAGCGCGTGCCATCAGCCGTAAGGAGGCGGACGATGCCATTTCACTAGAGCAAATATCTCAGGCTGAGGTGAAGGCTGCGCAAGCAAAGCTGGAGCAGGCCAAGGCGCAGTTGCGCGAAGCCCAGCTGGATATGGACTATGCCACTATTACTGCACCAATTACAGGGATGGTCGGGCGGGCACTACGTCAGGAAGGCTCGCTGGTCAGCCCGAGTGGCGATAGCCTGCTGACGACATTGGTGCAACTTGATCCGTTGTATGTAAGCTTCAATGTTGCCGATGTTGAGCGCCAGAACATGGATAAGGAAGTTGCGGATGGCACACTGGTCCTACCCAAGGGAGGTTTCAATGTGCGTCTGTTGCAGCGCGACGGCAGCCAAATAGGACAGGCGGGCAAGATCAATTTTATTTCGTCCACGGTCAGCAACCAGACCGGGACGCTGGAAATGCGCGGGCAATTGGCAAATCCGGGATACAAGCTCAAGAGCGGCCTTTTTGTTCGCGTGCTGCTCGAAGGCGCGACGCGTCCTAATGCGTTGACGGTGCCGCAGCGGGCCGTGCTGGAAGGTCCGACGAGCAAAATCGTAATGGTCGCCGTAAAGAACAAGGAAGGAAAGCTTGTTGCCGAACCGCGTCCTATCGTGGTCGGAGAATGGGTGGCGAGTTCAGGAACGGAAAAAACCTGGGTGGTGCGCAGCGGTTTGCAGCCGGGCGATCAGGTAATTGCGGATGGCTTGATGAAGCTGCGCCCCGGCGCACCGATCAGTATCGGCAAGCCCGCGCAACCTAAAGCCGACGCTGCTGCCCAGCCAGCTGCGCATTAATCGGGGTCGCACATGAATTTCTCAAAATTCTTCATCAACCGCCCGATTTTTGCGGCGGTCTTGTCTATTTTCATAGTTTTGGCAGGGCTGGCCGCAATGCGCAGCTTGCCCATCGCTCAATATCCGGAAATCGCGCCGCCGGTAGTAACGGTGCGTGCCGTCTATCCCGGCGCCTCGGCAGAAGTGCTGGAGCAGACGGTAGCTGCACCGCTGGAAAGCCAGATCAACGGTGTCGAACACATGATGTACATGAGCTCGACCTCGGCTTCCAGCGGCGTGCTGGAGATCCAGGTGACATTCAACATCGGTGCCGATGCCGAACAGGCGGCTCTCAACGTCAACAATCGTGTCAAGCAGGTCGAGGCGCGATTGCCGCTGGAAGTTCGCCGGCAAGGCGTGACTGTGGAAAAGGGCTCCTCATCTTTCCTGCAGGTGATCGGCTTCTACTCGCCTGATGGTACGTACGACGATCTCTACACCAGTAACTACGTCACGCTGAATGTGCTCGACCGCATCAAGCGTATTCCCGGCACTACCAACGTACAGATTTTCGGTGCCAAGGATTACGCAATGCGCATCTGGCTGAAGCCGGACCGCATGGCCCAGATCGGCGTATCGGTCAATGAGGTGGTGGCTGCGGTCAACAGCCAGAACGCGCAGTTCGCACCGGGCAAGATTGGCCAGAATCCGAATGGCAACGATCAAGAGCTGGTGTATACGATTACCACACAGGGTCGATTATCCGATCCTAAAGCCTTTGAAGACATCATCGTCCGTTCGCGGTCGGATGGCGCAGAAGTTCGCTTGAAGGACATAGCCCGCGTCGAGCTGGGTTCCAAGGATTACGACTTCCTCGGCCGTGTTAACGGCAAGCCGGCCGTGCTGGTTGGCGTATTCCTGCAACCAGGAGCGAATGCGCTGGGTGTCGCCGAAGAGGTGAACAAGGCCGTGGACGAAATGGCGCAGAGCTTCCCCAAGGGGCTGGAACACGCCGTGGTGTACAACACCACCCGGTTTGTCGAGGTTTCGATTTACGAGGTTGTGAAGACGCTGACAGAAGCGATGATACTGGTGTTCCTGGTCGTGCTGGTATTCCTGCAGAACCTGCGTGCGACACTGATTCCGTCCCTGGTGGTGCCGGTGTCGTTGCTGGGTACTTTTGCGGGGCTGTATTTGCTGGGTTACTCCATCAATACACTGACCTTGTTCGGCATGGTGCTGTCGATCGGTATTGTCGTGGACGATGCGATTGTGGTGCTGGAAAATGCCGAGCGGCTGATGCACGAGCGCGGCATGTCGCCGCGCGAGGCGACCATCGAGGCCATGCGTGAAGTGACCGGGCCAGTTATCGCCATCATGCTGGTACTGATTTCCGTATTTGTCCCGATTGCCTTTATCGGCGGTCTGGCCGGCGAGCTGTATCGTCAATTCGCGATTACGATTTCCATCTCCGTGATGATCTCCGGACTGGTGGCGCTGACGCTGACGCCAGCATTGTGCGCGACTATCCTGCGGCCCGAGCACAAACATGAAAACCGCTTTACGCGAGGATTCAATCGTTTCTTCGACTGGCTGACACGTCATTACACCGCCGGTGTGGCGTGGATGCTGAAACGCGCGATTGTGGGTGTATTGCTGTTTATCGGGATGGTGGCGATCACTGCGCAGTTGTGGCGTATGACGCCGACCGCGCTGGTGCCTGATGAGGACCAGGGCTATTACATTTCTGCCGTGTTCCTCCCGGACGGCGCCAGCCTGGGCCGTACCGACAAGGTAGTGAATCAGGTGACGGATGCGATTCTATCCAATCCCGCGAACCAGTATGCGATCGCCTTTACCGGCATGGACTTCCTCGGCGGTTCGTTCAAGAACAGTGCGGCTACTATTTTCGCATCGCAAAAGCATTGGGATGAGCGCGATATGCCGACACAGGCATTGGTCGGCGAGTTCTATGGCAAGACCGGCGGAATCAAGGAGGCGCTGGTGCTGGCTTTTCCTCCACCGGCAATTTTTGGTTTGGGTAACGCTGGCGGTTTCGAGTTCTATATCCAGAATCGGGGAGAAGGCGGGCCGAAGAAATTAAATGAGGTGGCACAGGCATTTATCGCCAAGGCCTCGCAGGATAAGAACTTCGCGTTCGCGCAGACCCTGTGGCGCGCACAAACGCCGCAGCTGTTCGTGGATGTTGATCGCGCCCGCGCCGCCGCGCTTGGCGTGAACCTGGAAGAGGCTTTCACCACGCTATCCGCCACTCTCGGGACCCTGTACATCAACGATTTCAACAAGTTCGGTCGTACATGGCAGGTGCTGATGTCTGCGGATTCCGAATATCGTCACAAGCCGGAAGATATTTCCGCGTTGCACGTACGTGGCGCGAATAACCAGATGGTGCCGCTGTCCGCATTCACAACGGTACGCTACAGCTCCGGCCCGGATACGCTGGATCGGTTCAATAACCTGCCAGCGGTCAAGATCATGGGGTCGGGCGTTCCCGGCATCAGCTCCGGCGAAGCGCTGGCGAATGTTGACCGCATCATGAAGGAAATTCTGCCGCCGGACTTCAGTTACGAATGGAGCGGCGCATCGTTCCAGGAAAAGCGTTCCAGTGGCGCATCCAGTCTGGCGCTGGGGATGGCGGTCATCATGGTGTTCTTCATTCTGGCGGCGCTATACGAGCGTTGGACGCTCCCATTCGCGGTCCTTTTGGCATTGCCGTTCGGGTTGTTTGGCGCACTGGCGGCGGTGTGGGTGCGCAATCTTGTTTTCGGCGCCCTCGGTCTGCCAATCCCTCCGCTGGCGAACGACGTTTATTTCCAGATCGGGCTCGTGACACTGCTCGGCTTGGCAGCCAAGAACGCGATTCTGATCGTAGAGTTCGCCATCATGAAGCAACACGAGGACGGCATGTCCGCTTGGGATGCGGTGCTGGAAGCGGCGCGCCTGCGCTTCCGCCCGATCCTGATGACTTCGCTCGCCTTCATCCTTGGCGTATTGCCGCTGGCGATTTCCAGCGGTGCCGGTGCCGGCGCCCGGCAGTCGGTCGGTACCGGCGTCATGGGCGGGATGATGGCCGCGACCTTCATGGCGATCTTCTTCGTGCCGCTGTTCTACCGCCTGATCGCACGCAACGATAAAAAGAAAGAGGTTCACGATGCGTAAGAATATCGCTGCGATACTGCTATCCGTTGTGTTGCTGCCCGCGTGCAGCTTTTTGCAGACAAATCATGAAAAGCCGGCGCCCGAATTGCCGGATCAATGGAAAACCACAAGCGAAGGCAAGCAAGCAAGCATTGCGGGTGAGCGCTGGTGGAACTTGTTCAATGACCCGGTGCTGGACAAGCTGGTTGATGAAGCGTTGCAGCACAACCATGATGTCGAAGCCGCCGCCGCCCGAATACTTGAAGCCGAAGCAGTTTTGGGCGTGACGGAAGCCGATCGCTATCCGATTGTAACGGCAGGTGGGGAAGGCAGCCGGACCGGTAACTCGCAGGCTACGGCCGTGCAGCAGCCGGGCATGCCGCGCGTTCAAAACAATGTGCGCGTTACCCTGAATGCCAGCTACGAGCTCGATATCTGGGGCAAGTACCGTCGCGCCAGCGATGCGGCGCGCGCGCAATTGCTGGCAGCAGAGTCCGCGCGCG
>CAMLME010000100.1 GCA_946481235.1 uncultured Methylobacillus sp.
TACCGCATGCTGCAGGCGCAGCACGCGTGCATATTTCTTGGGGGTGGTGCCGATGGAACGCAGAAAACGCCGTTCCAGCGTTCGCTCGCTCAAGCCGAAATCGCGGGCGAGGGCGCTGATCGGGCGTGAGCCGCCCGTCCGTGTCAGGTGCATACATGCCGCTCGTACCAGACCGTCCACACCTTGCATCCGTAAATGCGCCAGCAGGAACTCTTCCACGCAGCGTACGCGTGCTTCGGCGGATTTCAGGTGGAATAGCCGCTCTTCGAGTTCCAGTATCGCCGCGCGCGGGAACAGGTCATGACAGTCCACCCGCATTTCGGCGCAAGCTTCCACCGCGTCGCCCAAAAAAGCACTCAATCCCCAGGCGGTCAGGCGTACCGTTACCCCTGAAATCTCGCCCTGGCTTTCGAGATCGAAGCGATAGCTCTGAAAGCCGGAAAGTCCGCTGCGCGCGGTATAAGTCTCGCGTTTATGTGCGGCGCGGATGGGATCTCCGCACAGGAAACAGATATAGGTGGCGGTGTCGGGCAGTATCGTCAGCGTTCCCGGCGCCAATGCCATCAGGTCATCGTAAACCAGCAGTCCCGTGACGTAGGGTGCCAGCGGTGGGGAAGGGGCGAATGTCAGCAGACTGCTCATGGTTGATCCACATCATAGATGAGGAGCCGGTGAAGTTGAAGCTACTGGGCTGTTTTTACGTGTTTTTTCAGGAATCTTCCAGCACAAGCAGGAACGCATCCCCATATTTCGCCAGCTTGGCTTGTCCAACCCCGCTGATCCGCCCCATCTCGTCCAGCGTTTGCGGGCGCCGATTCATGATTTCCAGCAGCGTGCTGTCGTGGAAGATCACGTAGGGCGGTACGCCTTGTTCCCGTGCCAGCTCCAGGCGTTTGGCCTTGAGTGCGTGCCATAGCGGATCGTCGTTGGCACCTGCAAAAGCCTCCTTGGCGCGGGCACTGCGTTCGGCTTTGCTGGTTTTGCGGCGGGCGGGTTCGGCGTCGCGGCGTAGCCAGACTTCCTGCTCGCCTTTCAGCACCGGGCGAGCGGCGGCGGTGAGTTTGAGGCCGCCGTAGGCTTCCATATCGGATTCGAGGAGTCCGCCGGCGACGAGCTGGCGGTAGACGCTGCTCCATTGGGATTGCGTGAAGCCTTGGCCGATGCCGAAGGTGGAGAGCGCTTCGTGGCGGAATTGCGCGATCTTGTCGGTTTTCTTGCCCAGCAGCACGTCGATCAGGTGCGCGACGCCGAATCTTTGGCCGGTGCGGTAGACGCAGGAAAGCGCCATTTGCGCGGCTTGGGTGGCCTCCCAGGTATCCACCGGTTCTAGGCAGTTGTCGCACTGGCCGCAGTCGCCGGGGTGCTCCTCGCCGAAGTAGCGCAGGATGGTCTGGTGGCGGCAGGCGGTGGATTCGCAGAAGCCGAGCAGGGCGTCCAGCTTTTGGCGTTCTACGCGCTTGCGTTCTTCGGGGGCGTCGCCGGAATCGAGCATCTGGCGCATGCTCACCACATCGCCCAGGCCGTACGTCATCCAGGCGTTGGCGGGCAGGCCGTCGCGTCCTGCGCGGCCGGTTTCCTGGTAGTAGCCTTCCATGCTCTTGGGCAGGTCGAGGTGGGCGACGAAGCGCACGTTGGGCTTGTCGATGCCCATCCCAAAAGCAACCGTGGCGACCATGATGACGCCTTCCTCGCGCAGGAATCTTCTTTGGTTGGCATTGCGGGTGGAGGCGTCGAGGCCCGCGTGGTAAGGCAGCGCATCCCAGCCGCGTTCCTTGAGCCAGCTGGCGGTTTCTTCGACCTTGCGGCGTGAGAGGCAATAGACGATGCCGGCGTCGTTGGCATGCTCGGATTCCAGGAAGGCTTCGAGCTGTTGTCGCGCGTTGGCTTTCTGCGTGACGCGGTAGCGGATGTTGGGGCGGTCGAAGCTGGAGACGAACTGGCGCGCGTCTTCCAGCCCCAGCCGCTCGACGATTTCGGCACGGGTGGGCGCATCGGCGGTGGCGGTCAGCGCGATGCGCGGCACGGTTGGGAAGCGTTCGTGCAGGATGGTGAGCTGGCGGTATTCCGGGCGGAAGTCGTGGCCCCATTGCGATACACAGTGGGCCTCATCGATGGCGAAGAGGGCGATGCCGGTGTGTTCCTGCACCTGATCCAGCAGAGCGAGAAAGCCCTGCATTAGCAGGCGTTCGGGGGCGACGTAAAGAATATCCAGCTCGCCCCGGATCAGGCGGCCCGTGACCTCGCGCGCTTCTTCGGCATCGAGGCTGGAATTGAGGAAGGCGGCCTGCACCCCGGCCTGCTTGAGCGCGTCGACCTGGTCCTGCATCAGCGCGATCAGCGGCGAAACGACGATGCCGGTGCCATCGCGCAGCAGCGAAGGGATCTGGTAGCACAGCGATTTTCCGCCACCGGTGGGCATCAACACCAGTGCGTCTCCTCCGGTCGCAACATGTTCGACGATGGACTGCTGCGGGCCGCGAAAAGCGGTATAGCCGAAAACGTCGTGCAGGATCTGGGAGGGAGAGCGGAGCGAACTGTTTTTATGCATAGGGCGGCATTTTACCCGCCGAGGACGGTATCAAATAGCAGTTCCGGTATTGTTGAACGGCATGTTCTGTTTGGCGTGTTCCGCCAGGAGACTTTCGAAGTCTGCAGCGGGCAGTGGTTTGGAGAAGAGGTAGCCTTGCGCGTAGTCGCAACCCGCAGCGCGTAGCAGATTGCGTTGCATGGTTGTTTCGACGCCTTCGGCGACGACCTGCATGCCGAGCTTGTGCGCCATGACGATGATGGCCTCGCACAGTGCCAGGTCGTTGGAGCCGGGCGTCAGGTTGCGTACGAAGGTCTGGTCGATCTTGATATAGTCGATGTCGAATCGTTGCAGATAGGAGAGCGAGGAATAGCCGGTGCCGAAGTCGTCCAGCGCCACCTGGATGCCGGCGTCGCGGAATTGCAGCAGCTTGTCCGTCACCGCAGTATTGGCATCCATCAACAATCCTTCGGTAATTTCCACGACGATGCTCTGGCCGGACAGGTTCAGGGTTTTCAACTGGTCGGCCCAGGTGTTCAGCGTGCGCTCGTTGCGGAATTGCACCGGCGATTTGTTGACGCTGATCTGGAAGGCGGGGTGGCTGGTGGCCCGCCATGTCTGGCATTGGCGCAGCGCTTCGAGGAATACAAAATCGCCGATCTCGACGATGATCCCGGTTTCTTCCGCCACGGGGATGAACTCGGCTGGACTGATCAGGCCAGATTTCGGATGCTCCCAGCGGATCAGCGCTTCCGCCTTATGGATTGCACCGGTGGAAAGTTCCACGATCGGTTGATAGTAGACGCGCAGTTGGTCGCCGGCCAATGCACCGCGCAGGTCGTTGGCAAGGCGCATGCGGGTCTGGGCCGCTTCCTGCATGGATTGCGTGAAGTAACTGCACCGGTTGCGGCCCATTTGTTTTGCGGAGTACATCGCCTGGTCGGCGTTCTTGAGCAAGGCGTCGATTTCGGTGGCGTCTTCGGGATAAAGCGTGATGCCGATGCTGGTGGTTACATAGGCCATCTCTTCGCCGAGCTGGAAGGGCTCCGAAAGATGATGCAGGATATCCTGCACCACGCGCTCCACACAGCCCGGTTCGTCGAGTTCGCCGAGGATGACAGTAAATTCGTCGCCGCCAAGCCGTGCCACCGTATCCGATTCGCGTACGCAATTCACCAGCCGGTTTGCCGCTTCTTTCAGCAACAGGTCGCCTATGCTGTGGCCGAGCGTGTCGTTGACCTCCTTGAAATGGTCGAGGTCAAGAAACAGCAACGCCAGCGGCTCGCCGGCCCGGTGCGCTTTCTTCATGTCCTGATCGAGCCGGTCGTGGAACATGCGGCGGTTCGGCAGGCCGGTCAGCGGGTCGAAGTTGGCCTGCTGCCAGATCAGTTCCTCGGTCTTTTTCTTTTCGGTGATGTCGTAGAACAGCACGACGCGGCGATGCACCGTCCCATCCTCATTGAAAATGGTGTTGATGGTCAGCCACTTTGTGTAGGTTTCGCCGCTTTTGCGACGGTCGACGATTTCGCCTTCCCAATGGCCGTTGTCGCCGATTTCCTGCCATATCGCGTGGTAGAACGCATGGCCGTTCCCGTTGCCGAAAGTCTCCGGGTTTTTTCCAATGACTTCTTCCTGGGTACGACCCGTCAGTCGGGTGAAGGCAGCGTTGATGGTCAGGATGGTGCCGTTGGCGTCGGTGACCATCATTGCCTCGCTGCTGTTCTGATACACGAGCAGTGCCAACTGCAATTCCTCGTTGACCCGGCTCCGGTCGATGGCGAGTCCGGCCAGGCTCGCGGCCTGCTCGATCTCATGGATGTCTTCCTGGGTGGGGGCTTGCGGATATCGATGGTAGATTGCGAAGGTTCCCAGCACCTTGCCGGATGCGTTCTTGATCGGTTCCGACCAACAGGATTTCAGCCCGGCCTGAGCTGCCACTTCGCGGTAGTCTTTCCAGTAAGGGTGGGTCTCGATATTTTCAACGATTACTCGCTTGCCGGTATATGCGGCGGTTCCGCAGGAGCCTGCCTCGTCGCCGATGGCGGCGCCATGGATCGCGGCATTGAAAAAGTTCGGCAGCCGGGGCGCGGCGCCGGTCAGCAAGTGCTTGCCGGCACTGTCCATAAGCAGGATGCTGCACAGCATGTCGCTGTTTTCCTGCTCGATGGTTTTGACGATGGAATGCAGGATTTCCGGTAACGGCGCGTTGCGCGAAAGCAGTTCCAGCACCTGGTTGCGCGCGCGCTCGCGTTGTGTGGAGCGATGGCGCTCGCGCCGGTGGGCCTGCCAGTTCCAGAAGGCGAGGCTTGCGACAATGGCGAGTGCAATGCCGCCAATGGTGATCAGCAGGTAGAAATCGGTTTTGCGTTCATAGGTGATGCCCGCCCAATTGCGGAGGATGCCCTGTGCCTCCGTGCTGGATATGGTGTTCAGCCCCTTCTGCAAAATGGAGGCGAGTACGGGCCAGTCGTTGCGTACCGCCATGTGTATGGACGCGGTATATGGAGTAGAGCCGACGACCTTGATATTGCCGAATCCCTGATCGCGCGCCACATGGGTCACGATCAGGAGGTTGCCGACATAGGCATCCACGGTGCCGGATGTCAGCGTGCTCAGGGCTTCCTCGGCGATGTCCGCCTTGTATAGTTGGATGTTGGGATAGTCTTGCGCAAGCGCCTCGGCCACAACGCCGGTCTTGAATACGACAGCTTTTTTGCCTTCCAGGTCTTCCAGTTGGTGGATGTCCTCGGAATCCTTACGGGTAAAGATAACGTATGGCGTCCGGATATACGGCGATTTCAGCGGAGTGAAGCGGGAATCCTTCAGCGAATGCAGATTGGTGACAGCCGCGATCATATCGGCTTTCTCAATGGCGGGATTCTCGACCGAGCGTACCAGCTGGAATTTGATACCGAGTATCGACTCCAGACGCTTCAGGTAATCCACCGAAACGCCGCGTATTTCCTTCCTTTCCGACAGAAAGCTGATCGGCGCCCAGCCGTGATTGGCAGCCACGGTGATGACCGGGTGCGCTTTGATCCAGGCTTGTTCTTCGGCGGTCAATTGCACCACCGTGGAAATGGGGGCCTCCGGCGGTGCAGGGTTCTCGACCGCATGCGCGGTTGCCGGGCACAGGACAATGTATGCCGAGATCAGCGTGCGAGAAGCGGAAGTGAAAAAAGATCTCAGCATTAAAACGTTTGCCCTCGAAAAGATAGGCTTCCGAATGGAACTTGAAACGATTTTAACGTGAAACCAATTACTTAAGGGCTGAGTTTTTCACAGGATTATTGCGATGCGGCCAGCATGATCAAGGCTGGCCGCGAACGCAAACAGGCGGAAAATCAGAAGCTTATGCAGTGGCCGTACTTGGGTCGATAAACACCCGCAAGCTGCGCGGCTTCACGAATACCTGCTCGCCTTCCTTCAACGCCAGTTCGCGGAAGCGTTCGCGCGTCAGTTCTGCTTCGACATATTCCGTTGCATCCGCACGCGCCAGTTCCAGCCGGATGATCGGGCCGATGGCGTGGATGTGCACGACCGTGGCAGCGAAAGCCGAGCCGTTTTCCGGTGTGCGGCGGATTTCGATGTCGTGCGGCCGCACGTAGGCGAGCGCGGCCGCATTCTGCGCATCCGCGTGGCCGTCCACCGCCACTTCCAGTTCGCCGATCTTCGCAAATCCGTCATGCACGCGGCTGTGGAACAGGTTCACATTGCCGAGGAACTGGTACACGAACGGTGTTGCCGGCTGATCGTAAACCTCGTCTGGGGTGCCGACCTGCTCGATGCCGCCCTTGTTGAGCACGACCACGCGATCCGCCACTTCCAGTGCCTCTTCCTGATCGTGCGTGACGAACACGCTGGTGATATGCAACTCGTCATGCAGGCGGCGCAGCCAGCGGCGCAAGTCCTTGCGCACCTTGGCGTCGAGCGCACCGAAAGGCTCGTCCAGCAGCAGCACTTGCGGTTCCACGGCCAGTGCGCGGGCCAGTGCGATACGCTGGCGCTGGCCGCCGGAGAGCTGCGCCGGGTAGCGGTCGGCGATCCAGTCGAGTTGTACCAGTTCCAGCAGCTCGTGCACCTTGCGATGAATTTCGGCGTCGGATGGGCGCTCGTGCTTGGAGCGTACCCGCAGGCCGAATGCCACGTTCTCGAACACCGTCATATGGCGAAACAGCGCGTAATGCTGGAACACGAAGCCGACCTTGCGCTCGCGCACGTGGCTGTCGGTGGCGTCCTTGCCGTGAAACAGCACGCTGCCGGCATCCGGCTGCTCCAGCCCGGCGATGATCCGCAGCAGCGTGGTCTTGCCGCAGCCGGAAGGGCCGAGCAGTGCGGTGAGTTCGCCGCTCGGCAGATCGAGGCTGATGTTATTCAGCGCGGTAAAGTCGCCGAAGCGCTTGTTGATGTTGCGGACTTCAATGCTCATTGCTGGTTTCCTCATTGCGGGCGCGGAGTTCCGCACCGGTTTTCCATTCCACGAACGTCTTTAAAGCCAGAGTTACGAGAGCCAGGCCTGCAAGCAACGAGGCGGCGGCGAACGCGGCGGCGAAGTTGTATTCGTTGTAAAGAATTTCCACATGCAGCGGCAGCGTGTTGGTCATGCCGCGGATATG
>CAMLME010000101.1 GCA_946481235.1 uncultured Methylobacillus sp.
TGATCAGCAGCACCAGCGTCACGTCGATATACGGCACGACGTTGATCTGGTTCATCAGGCGGCGGGAGCGTCGTCCGCGTGCCATCAGGCTTTCCTTTGCAGGATGTTGGAGAACTCCTCGATGAAGCTTTCATAGCGCACGGCCAGCCGGTCAACATTGGCGGCGAAGCGGTTATAGGCAATCACCGCCGGAATGGCTGCGAACAGGCCCATCGCCGTCGCAATTAGCGCCTCGGAAATGCCGGGCGCGACATGCGCCAGCGTCGCCTGCGCCACATTGGCAAGACCGCGGAAGGAATTCATGATGCCCCACACCGTGCCCAGCAGACCCACATAAGGGGTCACCGAGCCGACGGAGGCCAGGAAGGGAAGATGTGCATCCAGCTCATCCATCTCGCGATTGAGCGCTGCGCGCATCGCGCGGCGCGACCCTTCCATGACGTCGCTGATTTCCATGCCGCCCTGGCGTTTGTGCCGGGCATATTCCTTGAAGCCGGCTTCGAAGATGCTGGACATGCCGCGCGACTTGCGCCGGCCGGTGGAAATGCCTTCGTAAAGCTTGTTGAGATCGCCGCCGCTCCAGAAAGCGCGTTCGAATGCCTCAGCATCATCCACGGCACGCTTGATCGTGAACATTTTCAGAAAGATGTACCACCATGAGACCAGCGATGCCAGTAACAGCAATGCCATCACAATCTGTACCGGCAGCGTTGCGCCGGTAACCAGGCTGATGAGCGACATATCATGGGATAAATTCATTGGATCTCCATTAATTTTTCTCGGATAACAGGAGGAATCGCTACCGGTTTGAAACGTTCCGCGTCCACACAAACAACTTCGACCTTGGCTTCGGTCAGGGTTTCTTCGCCACGCAGTATCGTCTGACCAAACTCCAGCAGGCTGCGGCCAGCGTTCGACAGTTCAGTCACGACATTCAGCTCATCATTGAAACAGGCCGGCTTACGGTATTTTAAACGGACTTCGCGAACAACAAATAGGACACCTGGGCCATAGCGCAACTCGGTTTGGTCAAAACCCAGACTGCGCAACCATTCGGTGCGGGCACGTTCCATGAACTTGAGGTAATTGGCGTGATAAACCACGCCGCCGCCATCAGTGTCTTCATAATAGACACGCACCGGCCAGATAAATTTATTCATCGAACAATTGACCGCCGAGATGCGAAGGAGTGGCCAAACCGAAGTGCTGGTAGGCAAGTTGCGTCGCTATCCGCCCGCGCGGCGTGCGCATCAGGTAGCCCTGCTGGATCATATAAGGCTCCAGCACATCCTCGATGGTGTCACGTTCTTCGCCGATGGCAGCCGCCAGATTATCAAGGCCGACCGGTCCGCCGCCGAATTTTTCGAGGATGGCCAGCAGCAATTTGCGATCCATCACGTCAAACCCGAGCTTATCCACATCCAGCATCAGGAGCGCCGCATCGGCAATATCGGCAGAGACCACGCCGTCGCCCTTGACTTGCGCATAGTCCCGAACGCGGCGCAGTAGTCGGTTGGCGATGCGCGGCGTACCACGCGAACGTTTGGCAATTTCAAGCGCACCGGCCTCTTCCATCACCACTTCGAGCAGGTTTGCGGATCGATGTACGATGCGTCCCAATTCTTCCGGCGTGTAAAACTCAAGGCGCGCCACAATGCCGAATCGGTCGCGCAGCGGATTGGTGAGCATGCCGGCACGCGTAGTCGCGCCGACCAGCGTAAAAGGCGGCAGGTCGAGCCTGACAGAGCGGGCAGAGGGGCCTTCGCCGATCATAATGTCGAGGCGATAGTCCTCCATCGCCGGGTAAAGGATTTCTTCCACCACGGGTGACAATCGGTGGATTTCATCGATAAACAGCACGTCGTTGGGCTCAAGGTTGGTCAGTAGAGCGGCCAGATCTCCCGCGCGCTCCAGCACCGGCCCGGAAGTCTGGCGGAGATTGACTCCCATCTCGCGTGCGACGATGTGGGCCAGTGTCGTTTTTCCTAGCCCCGGCGGACCGAACAGCAGCACGTGATCCAGCGCCTCGGAGCGCCCGCGCGCTGCATTGATGAAAATCTCCAACTGGCCGCGTGCCTTTTCCTGGCCGATGTACTCGTCCAGCACCTTGGGGCGAAGTGCGCGCTCCAGCGCTTCTTCTTCACGTCCCAGAGGTTCAGCGGCAATAAGTCGATCGGTTTCTATCATGGTGCTTCCACTATTTCCTGGCGCTGCACTGAAATCCAGTGCTGGGTCAGCTTCAACCCCAGTGCCAGCAGCGTCGGCCCGAGGAAAATACCAACCAGGCCGAATGCAATGGCTCCGCCCAGGACTCCCAGAATAATAAGCAGCAACGGCAACTTCGCCGAGTGGCTGATCAGGATAGGCTTGACGATATTATCCACGCTACTTATTGCGAATACGCCATAAACCACCAGGAAAATCGCCCAGCCGAGTTCCCCCTGATTGAACAGCCACAGCGCCGCTCCACCCCAGACCAGCGGCGGCCCTATCGGTATCATGGAGAGGAAGAAGGTTGCCATCGCCAGCAGCAATGGCGCCGGGGCGCCGGCGATCATGAAGCCCACCCAGGCGACGATAGATTGCGCCACGGCCGTGCCGAAGATGCCCAGCATGACGGCCTTTACCGTACCGCAAGACAGGTCAAGCAGCTTGATGCCGAGGTTATCGCCCAGCTTGTGTGCGATGGTCGTCAGACTCTCGGCCAGCAATGCACCATCCCGATAGAAAAAGAAAGCGACCACGACCACGAGAATCAATTGAAACAAGCCTTGCCCCACTGCCCGGGCGCCGCGCAATGCCAGCTCGCGAGCGGGGTCCTGATACTGGCTCAGCCATCGGACGAGCTCGCCCTGACTGGCCGCCATCCGATGCCAGAAACTGCTGAGAGATTCGCCGATCAGCGGCAGGTTGCGCAACCATTCCGGCGCATACGGTTGAGGATGTTCGAACTTCGGCCGCAAATGCTCGAACAGTGCCGTTGCAGAATCGGCCAGATTCGCCGCCAGGTAAGCCATGGGCACAATCAGCGCGATCAGCAGAAGAAGCGTCATTAACGCAGCGGCCAATGTATCGCGGCGGCCGACTTGTTGCCAAAGACGATGGTAAAACGACCAGGTGGACACGCAGATAATCGCCGCGAAAAGAATGGCGGTCATGAAAGGTTGCAGCACCACGAACCCGCCGACGATCAGGAATGTCACCAGGGCGATACGGGCGAGTTGGCTGGTATTGATCATGAGATCAGGCTCGAGATAGCGTCTTCAATGCCTGGCGAATGCCTTCCGACACCGAAATATCGGCCGGGAGTTGTTTGACCGCCGCCAGTGCTTCGCGCTCGTTGTAACCTAAGGCCAACAAAGCGTTCAGCGTATCGTGGCCGGTATTGTGAGCCTGCGCAGTGCCAGCCGAAGGTGAAGCCGCTTCAAAACCCAGCTTGTCTTTCAGCTCCAGCAACAGGCGCTCGGCGGTCTTCTTGCCGATACCGGGAATGCGCGTAAGGAGGTTGGCTTCCTGCAAGGCGATCGCCTGTGCGAGATCCTCCACCGAGAGACCGGAAAGAATTCCCAAAGCCGATTTGGCACCAATGCCGTTGACCTTGAGCAACTGACGGAAGGTTGCACGCTCGCGGTCGCTAGCAAAGCCATACAGCAACTGCGCATCTTCTCGCACGATAAACTGGGTATGCAAAGTGACACGCTCGCCGGCCTGCGGCAGATTGTAGAAGGTGCTCATCGGCACCTCGACCTCGTAACCGACGCCATTCACATCCACCAGCACTTGCGGCGGATTTTTTTCCAGCAACACACCTGTCAACCGTCCGATCAAACCAGTCTCCCGCCTTTTACCCTGAATCCTGCCGTCGAAAGTTTGCCCAGCCCTTGCCCGCCATGCGCATGGCAAATTGCACAAGCCAGCGCATCCGCGGAATCCGGCTTGGGAACCGCAGGAAGCTTGAGCAGCCGCTTGACCATTTCCTGCACCTGCTCCTTGGCCGCATGCCCGTTGCCAACAACCGACTGCTTGACCTGCAATGCCGTATATTCCGCTACCGGCAAATCTCGTAAAACCGCCGCCGAAATAGCTGCTCCGCGCGCCTGCCCCAGCAACAGCGTGGATTGCGGATTGACGTTGACGAACACTTTTTCGATGGCAACCTGTTCCGGATGGTAAGTGGCAATGACCTCAGCCAAACCCTCCAGTATCACTTTCAGTCGCGCCGGCAATTCGCCTTCGCCGGACTTGATCGTGCCACTGGCAACATAACTCAGCTTTTCGCCGGTTTTTTCTATCACCCCGAACCCGGTGAGTCGCAGACCGGGATCGATGCCTAAGATGCGCGCCGTACTGATGGCCTACTCTTCGATCACCGCGGAGGTATAAACCTCCTGGACATCGTCCAGATCATCCAGCGCATCAAGCAGTTTCTGCATCTTGACCGCATCGTCGCCGGCAAAGACCGTCTCGGTGGTAGCTTTCATCGTCACTTCAGCCATTTCCGGCTTGAGACCAGCGGCCTCCAGCGCTTCCCTGACCGAATCGAAATCGTTCGGCGCGGTGACGACTTCGATGCTGCCGTCATCATTCGTAATGACGTCATCGGCACCGGCATCCAGTGCCGCTTCCATCACCTTGTCTTCATCCGCGCCCGGCGCGAAAAGCAGCGTGCCGCAATGCTTGAACAGGAATGCTACCGAGCCATCGGTACCCAGGTTGCCGCCGTATTTGCTGAATGCATGGCGCACATCGGCCACGGTTCGCTGACGATTGTCGGTGAGGCAATCCACCATCACTGCGGCACCGCTGATGCCGTAACCTTCATAACGGATTTCTTCGTAATTTACGCCTTCCAGCTGGCCGGAGCCGCGCTTGACTGCGTTTTCGATGTTGTCCTTGGGCATGGACTCCGCCTTGGCTTTTTCAATTGCCATGCGCAGACGCGGATTGATGGCCGGATCGCCACCGCCAAGCTTGGCCGCGACAGTAATTTCCTTGATCAACCGGGTGAATATTTTGCCGCGCTTGGCGTCCTGACGGCCTTTACGATGCTGAATATTGGCCCATTTGCTATGCCCTGCCATTTTCCGAAATCCTCATTTAATTGCCTGAAAAACTAGCCGGATTCTACCACAGGCGAATGGGGCTAATCCTGCCCCATCGCGGCATCCACCTGCAAATGACGGCGGATGCTCACCCAGGAAATCACAACCAACGCAACGATGATCAACACCATGCCAGCCGCCTCGACAGCCGTCGGTCGCTCACCCAACTGCGCCCAGGACGAAAGCACGGCGATGATGGGGATCAGCATCGAAGTCATGCTGGCAACGCCAGCAGGAAGTCGCTGCAGCGCATAGAGCCAGGCCATCCAGCCCAAGGCATTGGCAAGCAGGACACTGAATAAGATGGCCATCAGATAGGTTGAATTCCACTCGATCGGCTTAGCCATATCCCCCAGCGCAAACAAAACAATCGGCACGGAACCGAACAGCATTTGCCAAGTGGTGAACGAAAGCAGATCGAGGTCCGGCACGCGGTGAGTCAATCGCTTGTGATAAATGACGGAGAATGCCCAGCTGATGCCCGCCATGACGGCCAACCCCATGCTCATGATGCTGCCATGCAGATGCCAGGGCTGCAAAATGAGAACGAGTCCGGCCAATGCCAAAATGACCGCCAGCCATTGCATGCCGCGAATACGCTCGCCCAAGATAGGCCACGCCAACAGCAGCACCCAGAATGGCATGGTGAATGACAAGACCGATATCTTCCCGGCCGCACCTTCAACCAGCGCCCACACGATAAAGCCGGTAAAGCCGGTGGTTTGCAATAACCCCAGCACGATGGTACTTGGAAGCTCGCGAGGCTTGAGCGGCTTACGCATCGCCGCCATTAGCAGCAGCAGAAATAGCCCGCCGCCAAAAGTACGCATCGCCGCAAATTGCGAGGCTGTGGAATACTCCAGCGCCACTTTCATGACAACCCAGTTGTAGCCCCAGATCAGGGCGAGCACCATGAGCGCAGCAAAAGCACGGACCTGCTGGGAAGCGAATATTTTCATTTGATGGACAGGAATGCGAGAGAAGGCGGTATCAGGATCACCATTATAGTAATGGTTCGTGCGTCATCAGGTAAAAGTAATGCCGCAGCTGTTTGCATTTCTCGCAAAAGGAGTAATATTTTCTCAAACAATGTAAAACCATAATGTGAGGAGAGATCATGAAAACCGTACGGCAATTGCTGGACGCCAAAGGCAATTCCATCCTGTCGATTTCCTCCGATGCGACTGTCTACGACGCCTTGGTCATCATGGCCGAAAAACACGTCGGCGCGCTTCTTATCATGGACGCCGGGCATCTGGTCGGTATCTTTTCCGAGCGGGATTACGCTCGGAGCGTCGTGCTCAAGGGCAAATCGTCAAAAGATACGCCCATCAAGGAAGTCATGACGCCAGGCTCACTGCTGATTACCGTTGACCCCTGCCAAACCGTAGAGGAATGCCTCAACCTGGTGAGCGACAAGCGCATCCGGCACTTGCCGGTTCTTGAGGATGGCAAGGTCGTCGGCGTGCTTTCCATCGGCGACCTGGTCAAGGCCACCATCGAATACCAGCAATTTCTCATCCAGCAACTGGAGAGTTACATCCATAGCTAAAGCTCAGCGCGGCGCGGCACTTCACAGCGGATCGGCGATGAAGCGAGCTCGCCCGCGAGCCAAACAGCTACTTAAATAAACCGTGCCAGCAACGCCCTTTCGGCCCTCCCTCCCGGCATTGGCATTC
>CAMLME010000102.1 GCA_946481235.1 uncultured Methylobacillus sp.
TGGTGTTCAGGAACACCATTGCGGTCAGGCCGTTGGCTTCCAGGTTGGAACCGGCATTGAAGCCGAACCAGCCCACCCACAGCATGGCAGCACCGACCATGGTCAGGGTCATGCTGTGCGGATGCAGTGCTTCCTTGCCGTAGCCAAGACGCTTGCCCAGCATCAGTGCGCCAACCAGGCCGGCGATACCGGCATTGATGTGCACCACGGTGCCGCCCGCAAAGTCGAGTGCACCCTTCTGGAACAGCCAGCCGGCAGTAGCGGTAGCAGCTTCGGCAGCAGCAGCATCGGTGTAAGCGTCAGGACCTGCCCAGTACCACACCATGTGTGCCAGCGGCAGATAGGAGAACGTGAACCACAGCACCATGAACAGCAGCACGGCGGAGAACTTCATGCGCTCAGCGAAGGCACCGACGATCAGGGCCGGAGTGATGGCAGCGAAGGTCAGCTGGAACACAATGTACACGTATTCCGGAATCACGACGCCCTTGCTCCAGGTGGCAGCGACAGACTCAGGAGTAATGCCGGACAGGAAGGCCTTGGAGAGACCGCCGAAGAAGGCGTTGCCTTCGGTGAAGGCGATACTGTAACCATACAGCGCCCAGAGCACGCCCAGCAGCGAGAAGATCACGAAGACCTGCATCAGCACGGACAGCATGTTCTTGGAACGCACCATGCCGCCGTAGAACAGCGCCAAGCCA
Organism: uncultured Methylobacillus sp.; assembly: GCA_946481235.1. Next base: position 702 of record CAMLME010000102.1, read on the forward strand.
GGGATGGTCATCAGCGTAACCAGTGCGGTAGCAACCAGCATCCAGGCGGTGTCGCCCTTGTCAGGTGTTGGGGCGGCGGCAGCTTCTTCTGCAGGTGCCGCTTCAGCGGGGGCTGCTTCAACAGGAGCCGCTTCAGGAGCTGCAACATCTGCGGCAGGGGCTGCTTCAGCGGTAGCGGCGGGTGCTGCTTCCGGCATTGCTTCTTCGGCATAACCCAGGGCGGAAAAGCCCAGTGCGCCGAAGCTCAGTGCGCCAACCAAGGCGAACATCGAAAAAATACGCTTCATGGCGTTCTCCCTTAGAGCGCATCCGGACCGGTTTCGCCGGTGCGGATACGATAAACTTGTTCGAGATCGAAGATGAAAATCTTGCCGTCGCCGATCTTGCCGGTGCTGGCGGATTTTTCTATCGCTTCGATCACCTGGTCGAGCATGTCATCCTTGATGGCAGCTTCCAGCTTGACCTTGGGGAGGAAGTCGACGACATATTCGGCGCCACGATAAAGTTCGGTGTGCCCCTTTTGCCGACCAAAGCCCTTGACCTCGGTGACTGTGATGCCCTGCACGCCAATGGCGGAGAGAGCTTCACGCACTTCGTCAAGCTTGAATGGCTTGATGATAGCGGTGACAAATTTCATTTAAGTCTCCTGTTATAGAGTAGTAATAAGGCGCGGGCCGGGTTGCGCATCCGGCCCGTGCCGAGGTGCTACAAAATTAGAACAGCTTTTGTACGAAGACGGTGAATTGACCGTCACGCATTTCATCCGGCCAGAAGTCCTTGTCGGCATTGTTGTCCGTCCAGTGGCCGCCAACCTTGACACCATTGCTCCAAGCCTTGGTTACGCCAATCTTCCAGTCTTCGTAGTCGTATTCATCGTTATCCACGCCGCCGACTTCACCGTCGAACATGAAGGAGCCTGCGTGCAGGTTAACGGTAAAGCCGCTTTCTCCCAAGGGGATGTCGGCATTGGCTTCCCAGTACATCGTGCCTTCGGCGTCATCAAAGCCCCAGGCTTCATCAGAAACGGCATATGACAGCTTGGTATTAACCCACTTATAGCTCAGAGCGCCATAGACTTCGGTTGCATCGGTATCGGCAAAGCCGTCATTGCCAGTACCAGGATAGACGTATTGCAGCAGGCCGACGTTGTAGCCGATGCCCGTGTCGCCGAATGTGCTGGCGTATCCACCGTACAGATCGAGCTCGAGGCTGTTCGAATCCATGTAGTCATAATCGGTTGTCCAGCTAACGTTGGATGCCCATGCGCCTGCATAGAAACCGCTGGCGTGAGCGTAGTCCACGCCGCCCTGCAATGCTGCTGCCTCGTCGGTTTGGGTCATGCCGCGCCAAACATACTGACTGAACAAGCCGATGTTATATGTAACGGTATGAGGGGATGCCGGCTCGGCTGCGGCAGGAGCTGCGGCTGCTTCTTCGGCAAGCGCGATGCCCGGAGTAACGAAACCTGCTCCCAGCAAAGCGATTAGTAGAATTGATTTACGCATGGTGCACCCTTTCAATAGAACGAATAAAAAGAAAACAAGCACGAAACTTGAAGCAACACTCGTGCCAGAAATATTGGCTGCCGATTTTTACAGGAGGATCATGCTCAAGTAATATGAATATCGGATGATTAAAAATATCTATATATTTCAAAGGGATAAATCGCACCGAAGTGGTGCGGATAGTGGCGCACGATGCACCGTGCTTCTGATAGACTACGGTTTGATCGGAAAGGAAATGTCATGATAAATACTAAAATAATCGATGAAATCGCCAGCAAAATCAGTCAGATGCTAGCCAATAGTCCGGCGGCTGATATCGAGAAGAATTTAAATGCACTAGTACGGGGCATATTCACCAAATTGGAGCTTGTGACCCGTGAGGAATTCGATGTGCAGACCCAAGTTCTCCAGCGCGCGCGTATGCAATTGGATGCCTTGGAGAAGAAGCTGGCTGAGCTGGAGGCTCGGCAGGAAAAGTAAATCGTAGCTGCGGTAGCGAGAATAAAAGAACAACAAAATCATGGGACTTGCCGTTTTATATAGCCGTGCCTTGTCGGGTATGGATGCGCCGCTGGTGACTGTTGAAGTACATCTTGCCAACGGGTTGCCCAGTTTCCAGATCGTGGGCTTGCCGGAAGCAGAGGTGAAGGAAAGCAAGGATCGTGTGCGTGCGGCGCTGCAAACTTCACGCTTCGAATTTCCTGCCCGGCGCATTACCGTCAACCTGGCCCCGGCCGACCTGCCCAAGGAAAGCGGGCGTTTTGATCTGCCTATCGCGCTGGGCATACTGGCCGCATCCGGCCAGATTCCAACCAGCCGCCTTGCGGAATACGAGTTTGCCGGCGAGCTGGCGCTGACGGGCGAGTTGCGTCCCGTGCGTGGGGCGCTAGCGATGACTTACAAGGCCAGTCGCGACGGCCGAGCTTTTATTCTGCCCCAAAGTGGTGCACAGGAAGCCGCTTTGGTGAAGGCTGCGACCATTTATCCAGCCAATAGTCTGCTTGAAGTGTGCGCACATCTGTCAGGGCAGGGTACGTTGATGCCATTCAGCGAGGTGTCGGAGATGGTGCACGCGCACTATCCCGATCTGGGTGAGGTAAAAGGGCAGGCATTGCCGAAGCGTGCACTTGAAATCGCAGCGGCCGGACAGCACAGTCTTCTGATGGCTGGGCCGCCGGGCACCGGGAAATCCATGCTGGCGGCCCGTTTCGCGGGCATTTTGCCGGAGATGACCGAGGACGAAGCGCTGGAATCCGCAGCCATCCAGTCGCTCAGCGGCAGTTTCAAAGCGGAAAACTGGAAGCGGCGGCCTTTCCGGTCTCCACACCACACAGCTTCTGGCGTTGCCTTGGTCGGTGGCGGCGGGCATCCGCGGCCGGGCGAGATTTCACTGGCACATCATGGCGTGCTATTTCTCGATGAATTGCCTGAATTCTCGCGCTCGGTGCTCGAAGTGCTGCGCGAACCGCTGGAGTCGGGACACATCACGATTTCTCGCGCGGCACGCCAAGCTGATTTTCCGGCCAAGTTCCAGCTGGTTGCGGCGATGAACCCATGCCCATGCGGCTATCTCGGGCATCACAACAACAAATGCCGCTGCACGCCGGATCAGGTGGCGCGCTACCGTTCGCGGATTTCCGGGCCGTTGTTGGATCGCATTGATCTGCACATCGAGGTGCCGGCCTTGCGCGATGACGAGCTGGTTTCGGTCGCCACGGGAGAGGCCAGCGCAGTCGTGCGCAGCCGTGTGCAGCAGGCGCGCGATATTCAGATGCAGCGCCAAGGCAAATCCAACGCGCAGCTCGGCAGCCAGGAAGTGGATGCGTTCTGTGCACCGGACGAGGCGGGTGCGGCGTTGCTGAAACAGGCAATCAGTCGCCTCAATCTCTCGGCGCGTGCCTATCATCGGATTCTGAAAGTCGCGCGTACCATCGCGGACCTGGCGGGCGGTGGCGGAATCAAGCCCAGCCACATCGCCGAGGCGATCCAGTATCGGCGAAACGAGGCTAAATAATGAGGCATGAGCTTAGCAGCTGGAATGAAGAAAAACGGTCGGCTTACCTGTACCGCATCATCTCTGATCAGGAAAGTGGGACGCCGCGCCAGTTGCTGTTCCTGGAGCTGGCAAAGGAAGCGGATAACCAGTCGCTGCTGTGGGCGAACGAATTACGCAAATCCGGTCATTCCGTTCCGGAAAAATACGTTCCCGATCTGCGCGTGCGCATCGTCGCGTGGCTGGCGCGCCGGCTGGGCCCTCGCAAGATTCGGCCTATCCTGGCGGCGATCAAGATACGCGGATTATCGGTATATTCCTCGCACCGGCTCGACTTCCATCCCGTGCCGCAAACCATCGATGAGGTCGGGGCGAGCCATCAGGGCGGCGGAACTTCCGGCGGATTACGAGCGGCGGTGTTCGGCGTCAACGATGGGCTGGTGTCGATAGCCTGCCTCGTGATGGGAGTTGCAGGTGCGTCCAGCGAGCATGGCGTGATTCTTCTGACGGGGGTCGCCGGCTTGCTGGCAGGTGCACTGTCGATGGCAGCGGGAGAATACGTGTCCATGCGCTCCCAGCGCGAAATGTTCGAATACCAGATCGGGCTGGAGCGCGACGAATTGGCACAATATCCGAACGAAGAGGCCGCCGAGCTGGCTCTGATCTATCGCGCCCGAGGCATGCAGGCAGACGAAGCGAAAGTTTTGGCGGACCGCATGATTGCCGATCCTGAAATGGGTTTGGATACCTTGGCGCGCGAAGAGCTGGGCCTCAATCCCGACGAGCTGGGATCCCCATGGACGGCGGCCGTGTCTTCGTTTTTCTCGTTTGTTGCAGGAGGGACGATTCCGCTACTGCCCTACCTTTTCAGTCTTCAGCGCCATCCCTTGCTGGTCGCCATCGTACTGACAGGCATCGCATTGTTTGCCGTGGGTTCGGTGCTGTCGCTCTTTACCGGACGCGGTGCCCTGTGGGGCGGTTTGCGCATGCTGGCCATCGGAGGTACGGCAGGGGTGGTGACTTACCTGCTCGGCGACTGGATGGGCGGCCTCCTGATTTAAGCCTTGCCGCCGGCTTTAGCAGCGGCAAGGATGTCTCTATATCTCAAGGTATTCTATAATCATAGAGTTAAAGACCGGCTCGCTGGATAGCGGAGCCGGTTGTTTTCTTTGAGAACCCGATGAAACAGGAATCCACTTTGCCGCACGCCATATCCCCGACCGAGTTACGCCTGCGTGAAATCCTTGCACGCCGCATCATGATCCTGGACGGCGCGATGGGTACGATGATCCAGCAGTACAAGCTGACGGAGCAGGATTATCGCGGCGAGCGTTTCGCGGATTTCGCCGCGCCCACCGGGGAGCGCGAGCTGTTCGTCAAAGGCAATAACGAGTTATTGACCTTGACGCAGCCGCACGTCATTCAGGAAATCCACGAACAGTATCTGGCCGCAGGCGCCGACATCGTCGAGACCAATACCTTCGGGGCGACCAAGGTCGCGCAGGACGATTACCACATGGCGCATCTCGTCTACGAGATGAACGTCGAGGCTGCCAAGCTGGCGCGTGCTGCATGCGACAAATATTCAACGCCTGACAAGCCGCGTTTTGTCGCGGGCGCTCTCGGACCGACGCCCAAGACGGCGTCGATTTCACCGGACGTGAACGATCCCGCCGCGCGCAATGTGACATTTGACCAGTTGGTTTCGGCCTATCTGGAGCAGACGCGCGGTCTGGTCGAGGGCGGTGTCGACATCCTGATGGTCGAGACCATCTTCGATACGCTCAACTGCAAGGCGGCACTGTTCGCGATTGACACCTTTTTCGAGGAAACCGGCAAGCGCCTGCCCATCATGATTTCCGGCACCGTGACCGACGCATCGGGCCGCATCCTGTCGGGCCAGACCGTGCCTGCGTTCTGGAATTCGGTGCGTCATGCACGTCCGCTGACCATCGGCCTTAACTGCGCGCTCGGCGCGACCCTGATGCGCCCTTACGCGGAAGAACTGTCGACGATCGCGGACACCTTTGTCTGCATCTATCCGAACGCCGGTTTGCCCAATCCGATGTCGGATACCGGTTTCGATGAAAAGCCCAAGGACACGTCCTCACTGCTGAAGGAATTCGCCGAGAGCGGTTTCGTGAATATCGCCGGCGGCTGCTGCGGCACAACGCCGGCGCATATCAAGGCAATTGCCGAAGAAGTGCAGGGCGTCGCACCGCGCAAGATTCCCGAGGTGCCGCATGCGACGCGGTTATCCGGGCTGGAGCCGTTCACCATCGACGACAGCTCGCTGTTCGTGAACGTCGGCGAGCGCACCAACGTCACCGGCTCCAAAGCATTCGCGCGCATGATCCTCAACGGCCAGTACGAGGAAGCGCTGAGCGTCGCGCGCCAGCAAGTGGAAAACGGCGCGCAGGTGATCGACATCAACATGGACGAGGGCATGCTGGACGCGGTCGCCGCGATGACGCACTTCCTCAACCTGATCGCATCCGAGCCGGACATCG
>CAMLME010000103.1 GCA_946481235.1 uncultured Methylobacillus sp.
TGATCGGAGAGGCGCTGGTGGGAGATGGAAATGAAGTCGCTCACGTCGACCTGATCATCGGCCCACGCGGTAGCGGTGCCGAAACAGCCTTTTGTATCGCTCTCACCAACCAGAAGCGTGGCGACAATTCATTGCTCGCCGTGCTGGCACCCAACATGATGACCAAGCCGCCCACCGTGATGTTCAACAAGGTGGATATCAAGAACGCCAAGCAGGCAGTCCAGATGTTCGGACCGGCCCAGTGCGGTGTGGCAGAGGCAGTCGCGGACAGCGTCAAGGAGGGGGTTATCCCTGCTGAGGAAGCCAACGACCTGTTTGTCTGCGTCGGGGTCTTTATACACTGGGAAGCAGAGGACGATGCCAAGATTCAGGACTGGAATTACGAAGCGACCAAGCTTGCCATCCGGCGCGCAGTCGAAGGATTGCCGTTGCCGAAGGATGTGATTGCGCAGGAAGCGACTGCGCATCACCCGTTTGCGGCACACGATTATCCAAACGCCGGATTGCGGGCGTCGGGCGCCTTGCATTGAGCTCGGGGTTAAATGTGTTTGAGGAGAAACCGATGCCATCGCAGTAACCGTCGGGCAGCCTGTCTCTATTGTCTTTCGGAGGCAAGGGATATCGTTGTCATCGAAAACAAATGCTTATCCGTTATCAACACTACGTTCAACAAAAAGGATATAGATATGCAAGGTCACAACATCACAAAACTTGTACTCGGGATTCTATTCACGGCATCCACTTTTATTGGCCTGCCAGCTTCAGCAGCCGACGTAGGCGTATCTATTACGGTCGGCCAGCCAGGCTTCTACGGGCGCATCGATATCGGGGATTTCCCACGGCCGGTGCTGGTCTACCCGGAACCCATCATTGTGCGACCGGTAGGCATTGCCTACGAGCCGATCTATCTGCATGTTCCTCCCGGACATGCAAAGAAATGGCGCAATTATTGCGGCCAGTACAATGCATGCGGCCGTCCGGTGTATTTCGTGCAGGATCACTGGTATAACAATGTGTATGTGCCTGAATATCGCACACGTCACGGCGGAGGCGGGCCCAAGCATTCCAAGGGCAGCTCTGGCAATGGCATGAAACAGGATAAAGGACCAGGAAAAGGCCACGACAAAGGGCTAGGTAAGGGCAACGACAAGCATTGAGCCGCCCGGGGCGAGCTGCAGGCAAACGCCGCAGTTCGGGGAGGCCGCGATCCGAGAGGTTCGCGGCCTTTCTTTTATCTTCAAAATGATGTTCTGCCGTTTGGCAGTGCGGTTGTTTTACCGCAGCTCAACTGCTTTCATCTGTGCCGGTTTATCCATGAGACGCAGCGGTTGTAGCGTCAGCTTTCTGCCAGCGAATTTTCGTTCCAGCGTTTTTTGCACTGTCGCGAACGTAGTTCGCTTGGGGTCGAAAGCGACGGCCAACGCTGCCGATTCTGCCGAAGCACGCGCACTGCCCTTGTCCACGCCTATAGCCGATTCCGCGAGCGTTTCCAGCGCTCGACTTGCACCATCGGCGAGAGTCAACATGCCGTCGATGGCGAAGAAGGCAACATGGTGTTTCCGGTCCAGAGCCTGCATCACACGGGCATGATCGTACACCGCTGCGATCTTGTCCTCGACACAGTGGCCGCAGGCGAGGGCGGTAGTGCTGCAGAGGGCGAGCATCAAGCCGGCGAGGGGTTTTACCAGGGTGCTCAATGCGCCTCCGCAGATTTGGCAGTACCCGCCGGCTGTGCATCTATCCAGTGGAAGTACTTGATATACCGGCCGATCTCCTTGTCGCTCAGGTTCTGGTTGGGCATCGGCAGGTTGTTGTATTCCTTCAGCATGGCCTTGGCGTCGGCATCGGTCTCCAGCATTTTTTCGGGTTCCTTGAGCCAGCGCGCGAGCCATGCGTCGCTGCGTCGTTTTGTGACTCCGGCGATATCCGGGCCGACCTTGTTGCCACCGCCGACCGAGTGGCAGGCGAGGCACTTGCTTTCGAAATCGAGCTTGCCCTGTGCGGCGTCCGGTTCGGTGGGGGTGGCCGAGGCCGGGATGTTGTGGTGTTCAATGTCTTTTTCCTGGGCCGCTGCAGTGGTGGAAATGAGCCCGATCGCGCCTTGCGAGGCGTTGGCGAAATGGTGGTCAACCATGATGTAGGAGCCCTCTTCGGGGATCACGAATTCTACCGCTGCGCTGTTGGAGGAGCCCAGCAGCACCGTCTGCATGCCGCGGAACTGGTTGTCCGGGTTGCCCTCGATCCAGACGCGGTCGAAGATGGTGCCGACGACGTGGAAGCTGGAGGTCTTGCTGGGGCCGACGTTGAGCACGTACAGGCGCACGCGCTCGCCGGGCTTGGCCGGCAGGGGGTGCTTCACCATGCCGTTGTGGGCGCCGTTGAACACGATGTGGGTAGGCTGCGAGGCGCGTAACCGGTCGCCGTCCAGCACGTAGAGCGGGGCGGCATCGACCTTGCGTCCGGAGGGGTCGGGCTTGGCGTAGAACTCGCTCTGGATAATCACGTATTCGCGATCCACCTTGGTCGGAAAGCCGTCGCGTGGCTCAACCACCACGGCGCCGTACATGCCCGAGGCGATGTGCTCGAGGATCATCGGCGTGCCGCAGTGATACATGAAGATGCCCGGGTAGTTGAGCGTGAATTCGAACTCGATGGTCTGGCCGGGAGCGATCGAGCGGTATTTGTCCTGCGGCGATACCATGGCTGCGTGGAAATCCATGGAATGCATCATGGGCGCGGCGGTGAACTGTACGCCGGGTACGGCTTCGTCGCTGCGGTTGGTCATGCTGAACTTGATCTTGTCGCCGACGCGGGCGCGCACGGTGGGCCCGGGCACCTGGTCGCCGAAGGTCCAGGCGCTGAATTTCACGCCGGGGGCGATTTCGATGACCTTGTGCGTGGTATCCAGCTGGATGGATTTGACCGGCGCAGGGTCCAGCGGCTTGAGCTCGGCATTCAAGCTGAGCGAGTCACCCTGGGCAAAAGCCCCCTGGTTACGCACGTCGGTCACTTTGGCCGGGGCCGGCTTGAGGTCCATCCGACTTTGGTCATAAGGATCTGTCTGCGGCGCCTCGCGATTGCAGGCGGCAAGCAACAGCGTTGCAGCACCCAGGATGAACGATCGGGTGAACATGGCGGTATTCATGATGCTTTCCTCCCTTGCGGTTGTTGATTGTTTATTTGTGTTGCAAGCCGTTCATGTTGCATTCGTCACTTTTCACAGGTTTTTCAAACGGTTTTTTTAAGCGCCGAAGATGTAGCGGCTTCCGGTATAGGAGCGGATGAGCTTGTCTGGCATTTCCTGTTGTGCGATGTCGATGAACAATTGGCCGGTGCAATGCATGGGTATGACGCAATCGGGGTTGAGCGCCCGCAATTCGGCCACCGTCTCGCGTACGTAGTCTTCCTTGTGCGGCGCCAGGTGAAACCCGCCGGCTACCGCGTGCAATTTCCTGATGCCTGAAATCTCCATGGCGCGTTTTACGGAGTTCACCACGCCGCGATGACCGCAGCAGGTGAGCACCACTAGGCCGCGCCCCTTGACGTTGTAACAGGTGGCCAGTTCATGGTCGAAATCGTCTGCCACTACATGCGCCGTGCGTTTCTCTTCCGGGAGCTTGTCGGGAAAACATCCGATACCGTCCTGGATGCCGACAGTCATGCGAGAAGGCACCAACACTTTTTCGAAGCTGGTGAGGGGGATCCCGCCGGTGGTGAAGGCATGATCGGCAAGCACCGCCGGCGTTTCCGCAAATACCACTTTGACCTTGGCATCGGCTAGCGCCCGGCGATCCAGATAACCGAAATCCTGGGTTTTACCGATAATCCACTCGCGAGTGCAGAAACATTCTTCACCGCCCAGATACAAGGGAATATCCGCCCGGAGCTTGTCGCGGTGATGTTGCAGGAAACCTGCCAGACCGCCGAAGTGGTCATAATGGCCGTGGCTCAGAATCAGTGCGTCGATGCTTTCAGGCGCGATCCCGAGCATGTGCAGGTTATTGTTCAGGGCTTCGGGGGTGAAACCGAAATCGAGCAGGATGTTGCGGGTCTCGTTGCCGAGCCGGGATTCCAGATGCATTGCCAGGCCGAATTCGCCAAGCAGCGATTTCCCGGCGGGCGGCATGCCGAAGCGCTGGACTGCCACGTCGCCGACCTTCATATCGGGTGCGATAGCCAGATGAAAGCTGTCGGTGACGACCCGTACCGCCAGACGATCCACCTCCGGCACCGTGTCGTTCAAGGCTTGCGCTCGTGCGGGCCTGGCGCCGCCCAGCAACCCCATCACCAGGTAGCTGAACATCGCGGCACCGCCGATACACAGCGCATCGCGACGGGACACGCCTGAATCATGGCAATCGTGCGACATGGTTTTATCCTTCGCAACATCTTCAACAGATTAAGCGGTTTGCCTTACATCCTCCCTGCCAGCACCTCCTTTGCCGCCATGGCCGGCACCGGCGCATAGTGGTCGAATTCTAGTGTGAAAAGACCGCGTCCCTGCGTGGCTGAGCGCAGGTCGGTGGCGTAGCCGAACATCTCGGCCAGCGGGACGATCCCGCGAATGGCCTGCACTCCGCCGGGGCGGGATTCGGAGTTCTCGATTTCGCAACGCCGGGCGGAGAGCTGGGCGGCAACGGCCCCCTGATATTCGGACGGCACGACGATTTCAATCCTGGAATACGGTTCAAGCAGGATGGGCGCGCCCTGTTTCATGCCGTCGCGGAAGGCCGCGATGGCTGCATTCTTGTAGGCGATCTCGCTGGAATCGACGTGGTGGGTTGACCCGTCATACACACGAAACACTATGTCTGTGGCCGGATAGCCCGCAACCGCGCCGTTTTCGGCTGCCTCGATGAAGCCCTGCTCGATGGCGGGTATGAATTCGCGCGGAATGGCGCCGCCGGTGATGGCGTTCTCGAATCGCATGCCCGATCCCGGCTCGCCCGGCCGCAGTTCCACGACGACATGGCCGTATTGGCCATGCCCGCCGGTCTGGCGGATATAGCGCCCTTCCACCTTGGGCACGGTTTTGGTGATGGTTTCGCGGTAGGCCACGCGCGGCCGGCCGAGGTTGGCTTGCACGCCGTATTCGCGCTTGATGCGGTCGGCGATGATTTCCAGGTGCAGCTCGCCCATGCCGGCCATGATGGTCTGGCCGGTGTCTGCGTCTGTCGTCACCTTGAGTGTTGGGTCTTCTTCCGCCAGGTAGCGCAGCGCGTCGGCGAGCTTGTCCTGGTCTGCGCTGGTTTTCGGCTCCACCGAGACGCGGATCACCGGCTCGGGAAAGAGGATGCGTTCCAGCAGCACGGGTCGTTCCGGAGTGCACAGCGTATCGCCGGTCTGCGCGGTTTTCATGCCCAGCGCCGCAGCGATGTCGCCGGCATGCACTTCATCGATATCTTCGCGGCGGTCGGCGTACATGCGCACCAGCCGGCCGATGCGCTCCGGACGGTCGCGCGTGGCGTTGTAAACCTGCTGGCCGGAGTGAATGCGCCCGGAATAAACCCGGAAGTAAGTCAGGTGGCCGACATAAGGGTCGCGCACGATCTTGAACACTAGCGCCGCCAATGGTTCGTCGTCATTCGGCTGGCGGAAGGTTTCCGCATTCGTGGCCGGATCGGTCACCGCAACCTGTCCGATATCCAGCGGCGAAGGCAGGTAATCGATGATGCCGTCCAGTAGCGGCTGGATGCCCTTGTTGCGCAAGGCCGAACCGCAGAATACCGGGAACAGGCGGTTGGTGATGGTGGCGCTACGCAGCGCGGCGACCAGTTGTTCGAGCGGCGGCGTCTGGCCTTGCAGGTAAAGCTCAAGCAAGGCGTCGTCGGTTTCGGCGACTTTCTCAAGCAGCCGGGCCCGGCCATCTTCCGCTGTTTCGCGGTACTCCGACGGGATGTCGCGGATTTCCGGCTGCACGCCGCTCTCGTCCGGCCAGTAAACGGCCTGCATTTTCAGCAGGTCGATCACGCCTTCGAATTCGCGCTCGCGGCCGATGGGCAGCTGCACCGCCACGGCATTCGCGCCCAGGCGCTGTTCCATCGTTTGCAGCGCATGGTCGAAATCGGCACCGGGCCTGTCCATTTTGTTGACGAGGCAAATGCGCGGCACGCGGAAGCGATCCGCCTGCCGCCATACCGTTTCGCTCTGCGGTTCCACGCCGTGTACCGCGTCGAACACCACAATGCCGCCGTCCAGCACGCGCAGCGAGCGCTGCACTTCGGCGGTGAAGTCGATATGGCCGGGGGTGTCGATCAGGTTGATGCGATGGTCGTGCCAGTCGGTGGTGATGGCAGCAGAGACGATGGTGATGCCGCGCTCGCGCTCCTGCGCCATCCAGTCGGTGACGGTGTTGCCGTCATCCACTGAGCCGATGTGATGGGTGCGCCCGGTGTAGAACAGGATGCGTTCGGTGACCGTGGTTTTCCCCGCGTCGATGTGCGCGATGATGCCGATGTTGCGTACATGATCCAACGGAATGCGGGTGGCAGCCATAGCGACAAGCTCCATGCAATCAGGGATAACCGACGATCAGTATAGAGCCGATTTCAGTGTGCGTGGTAATCGTGGC
>CAMLME010000104.1 GCA_946481235.1 uncultured Methylobacillus sp.
GCGAACGGATCGTTGGCCGTGCCCACGCTGAAGACCTCCTGGCCCGAGTCGCTCACCTGGATTTGCTGGTTGCTGCTGATCGCAACGTAGCGTTTTGCGTTATCGCCTTGATAGTTTGAGGCTCCGGTGATCTGCTGGAACGGGGAAACGTTCTTGAATCCGGAAAAGATGTAATTGCCTTCCGCATCGGTGGAATTGGCATACCCGCGCAGATCGTCGTATACCTGCGTCAGATAGTTGGCGAAGCTGGTACGCTCCTGCGTGCTGGGGTTGGTGCCGGCACTCACCGCCGTATCCTTGGCGCTCTGCAGCACCTGGCGTATCGCTTCGAGCGTGGTCGACTCCGCCTTGAGCCGGGTTTGCGCCTTGGCGATGCTTTCCAGGCTGTTTTCCGAGACGGACAGCGCGCGCGCGGTCTGCAACGCGCGCGCAGCGCCGACGGGATCGTCCGACGGCGTCACGATGCGGCGACCGGTCGCCATCTGCTGCTGGACGTGGAATATCGTGGCCTGTTTGTCCTGCATCGCCGCCAGGTTCATGGTGAAGTAGGAAGAAGTACTGATTCTCATGATTGCGATCTCTTAGCCGATTTGCAGGATGGTATCGAACATCGTTTGCGCCGTCGAAATAAGCTTGGCCGCTGCCTGGTACGCCTGCTGGAAACGCAGCAGGTTGGCAGCCTCCTCGTCCAGATTGACGCCGGAAACCGACTGCTGGGCTTGCTGCGCCTGGGTCAGCAGATTGGTTTGCGCCTTCTGATTGACCTCGACCTGACTCGTCTTGTTTCCGATGCTGCCGACCAGCGCGGCATACGCGCCTTCCAGCGAAGCGCTGCCGCCCACCAGCGTCTTGTTGTTTTGCAGCCCCGCCATGGCCAGCGCGTTGCGATTGTCCAGCTCCCCGGTCGTATTGGCCGAAACGGTGAACACATCGCCGGTCGCGGGTATGCCGGTGATCTGGAACGTCCACCCGTTGTAGCTGATGTCGTCGCCCGCGGTATAGGTCAGCCCGGTCGGATTGCCGGTGCCCGTACCGGACACGTCGAACGTGGTAGCGGAGGTGAAGGTAATCGTCACCGTGCCGGTCAGGTTGGCATTGAGCGGCGGCTGGTTGCTCGTATCGACGGTCGGCTGGGTGAACTGTGCCGTACCGGTGTTGGCGGTCGCAGCGGCAGCAGCGATAGGCGCGGCGGCGGCGATCAGGTCCGGATCCGAGATCGCGACGCTGACACTGGTAGATCCCGACACGGTCGGCCGGATCAGGAAACTGTCTCCCGAACTCACTGCGCCGCTGGCAAGCGAGAGCGTAAATCCCTGGCCCGCCGTGGTTGACAGCGTGGCCAGGCTGGCGTTGCTCCAGGCTTGCCCATCGGAAAGCCGCGTAAGAGTGTAGTCGGTACCGTCGTAAGCCAACCGGTAATCGGAAGTTGTCAGCGCGCTGGCGTCGTCTATTGTGGCGTCGATGTTGCCACTGCCGCTATTGTTGCTGCTGGAGTAAGTCTGGGCGAACGTGGAGGGATCGCTGAAAAATAGGCCGCCCGCCGCACCGTTCAAATCCTGTCCCAGCTGGTGCTGGTCGTTGACGCTCTGGGACAGCGCGATGGCCAACCGACCCAGCGAATTCTGCGCCACATCGAGCGACTCCGAACGATAATCCAGCAGGCCGCCCAACTTTCCGCCCAGCGAGCCGATTTCTCGGGACAGCAGCACGCCGCCATTCGCATCGTACACCTCGATCCGATCCGGATCGTACACGGACGATTGGGCGGTTATGGAAGTTGCTGTCATGCCCCCGACCAGCAGGTAGCCGTTACCGAGAAAGACATTGTAGCCATTGGTCGCGGCGTCCTTGACCACCGTGACGCCAGCCAGCTCATTCAGTTGCGACACCAGCTGGTCGCGCTGGTCGAGCAGGTCGTTGGGCGGCTGCGTGTCGGAGGTCTGGCCGTTGACAATCTGACTGTTCAACTTGGCGATGTTCGTCGCATAACTGTTGATCTGGTCAACGACACTGGTGATATCGGCATTGACGCTATCCTGCAACGATTGCAAATACGCGCCGACTCCATTGAGGTTGTTGGCCAGCGTTTCGGCCGTGCCCAGCACCGCCTGCCGGGCGGAGGCGGAAGAGGCGTCGTCGGCGAGGTCGCTCCAGGAGGCAAAAAACGCCTGCACCATCGAGGAAAACCCGACGGACCGATCTCCCAGGATATTGTTGATCTGCTGCATGCCCTGCAGGTACTGGTCGAGATACCCGGCTTCTGCTTCGCTCCGGCTCACCTGCCGCTCGAGCAGTTCGCTGTAGACTCTTTGGACCGAGGTGACGCTGACGCCCTGGCCGAGAAATCCGCTGCCGGTACGCGTGGCGCCGTTGGTGCCCAGGATCACTTCCTGGCGACGATAACCCTCCGTGTTGGCATTGGCGATATTGTGCCCAATGGTCGCGATCGCGACTTGCGACGATTGCAACGCCGATGTAGCCACACTGTATATGCTCATGCTTTCTCGCTTTCGATCATGTATTCAATATCGGCCAGGCGCCCTGAAACTTAAGCCGCCATTCCCTGCCGCAACGCGACACTGCCGATGATACGGCGCAGCTTGTCCCCATAGCCGGGATCGGTGGCGAACCCGCCCTGCCGCAGGCCGCTGATGAAACCTTCCGCATCCTGATTCAGCACGCCGGCATAGCGTGGATTGGTAGAGAGCAGACTGGCATAATCGGCAAAGGCTTCCGCCGGCGTATCGTACGCGCGGAAGGTTTCCAAGGACTTGACCGGCTTGCCATTGACGTACTCCGTCACTTCCTTCGCGACTGTCGGCCCTTCCCAGCGACTGCCCGCCTTGATATTGAACAGGTTGTTGCTGTCCGTGCCATCGGCGGCCTTGAGTACATGCTTGCCCCAGCCGGTTTCAAGCGCGGCCTGTGCCAGCAGGATATGCGGCGAAACGCCCAGCACGGCCGCGGCATCCACCGCATGCGGCCACAGCTTGTCGACGAAACTGCGCGGCGTCATGGCTTTACCGCCCGCTTCGCCGGCACTGGCGGCCGCGCCGGAAACAGCCGCCTCGGACAACTGCGCGACAGGCGGCAAGTCGTACGGGCGCGGCGCCGCCTTGATCTTCTGTGTTTCAAGTGAGAGCTGCATCTGTTGCACCAGCATGTCCGCCAAGCCCAGGCCCTTGCTCTGCGAAATGCTCTGCGCGACCTGCTGGTCGAACATTTCGCTGAACATCCTGGTTTCCTGGCTATCGAACGGACCATCCTGCGACAGAGTCTGCCGCATGGTGCGCAGCATCATCTGCAGGAAATAGGATTCGAACTGCTGCGCTGCTCCCCGGACCGCTTCCTTGCCGTTTTCCTGCTTCGCCTGCAAGCGCAGGTTGTCGAGGCTTTTCGGGTTAAGGGCGAGGGAATCGGGCAGCATCGTCAAGACCTAGATGACTTCCAGATCGGCCTTGAGTGCGCCGGCAGCCTTCATCGCTTGCAGAATGGCAAGCAAATCCTGCGGCGTAGCGCCGACTGCGTTGAGCGCCTTGACCACTTCACCCAGGGAGGCGCCCGCCTTGACCATCACCAGCTCGCCCTTCTTTTCCTTGATCTCGATTTCGGCGGATTCGCTGGTCACGGTCTGGCCTTGCGAGAACGGTGCCGGCTGGCTGACCAGCGGTTCGCTGCTGATGATCACAGACAAGTTGCCGTGCGCCACTGCCACGGTTTCCAGCTTGACTTCCTTGTTCATCACGATGGATCCGGTACGCGCATTCAGGATGACGCGTGCGATATCCTCACCCGGATCCAGCGTAAGGTTTTCCATGCGGGAGATAAAGGTCACGCGTTGATTGACATCTGGCGGCGCCGTCACCTGGATCGTACGGCCGTCTACCGCGACAGCGGTACCGGGTCCAAAGTTACGATTCACGGCATCCACCAGTCGCGTTGCCGTAGTGAAGTCGGTCTGATGCAGTTCGAGATTGACGAATTGGCCTTGGCCGACGTCTGTCGGCACCGCGCGTTCCACGGTTGCCCCCGACGGGATGCGACCAGCGCTCAGGTGGTTGACCTGCACACTGGATCCGCCTGCCGAAGCGCCCACACCGCCAACCATCACATTGCCTTGCGCCACTGCGTAGACCTGACCATCCGCACCCTTGAGCGGTGACATCAGCAGCGTACCGCCGCGCAGGCTCTTGGCATTACCCATGGATGAAACCGTCACGTCCAGACTCTGGCCGCTTCTGGCGAAAGGCGGCAGATTAGCCGTGACCATCACGGCTGCGACATTCTTCAGTTGCAGGTTGGTACCGGGAGGAAGATTGACCCCCATATTGCGCAGCATGCTGACAATGCTCTGTACGGTGAAAGGCGTTTGCGTCGTCTGGTCGCCGGTACCATCGAGGCCGACCACGAGACCGTAGCCAACCAGTTGGTTGTTACGCACGCCATGAATGGAGGCAAGGTCCTTGATGCGCTCCGCCTGCGCCGGCATCGCCAGCATTACCGCCAGCAGCAGACTTGCCCATTTGATTGCCGAGTTCATATCGTTGCTCTCTTAAAAGGGTACCAGCGAGATAAAGAACCGCGACAGCATGCTGATCACCTGTGCGGTGTCCATGCTTTGCTTGCCCTTGGATTCAATGCGCGCGTCCGCCAACTGCGTCGAGCTGACGGCATTGAAGGACGTTATGTTGATCGGATTCACCACGCCTGAAAGGCGGATGAACTCGGTGTTCTGGTTGATCGCAATCTGCTTCTCGCCGCTGACCTTCAGGTTACCATTAGGCAGCACCTCGATAACCGTGACGGTGATCGCACCGGTGATGGTGTTTCGATTGGAATTGGATTCGCTGTTCTCGAAATCGATAGACGAATCTGCCGACATGCTGGTGTTTATATTGCTGTTGTTGCGGTTAAAACCAGGCAAACCGAAAGGAAACTTCTTCGGCGTCATCCCAAGTATGGTCGGAGTACCCACGGACACATCTACTTCACCGGTGCGTTCGGTACTCTCATCCACGCTCTTGGTCGCGCTGGAGCGCTCGACGATGTTGACCGTCAACGTATCCCCGACGAAACGTGCCCGCCGGTCCTCGAACAACGGGCGGGCGTCGGCTACCCGGTAAATCGAGCCGTCGCGCTGAACATTCTGCACCGGCGGCGTCGGCCTAGCCGTCATCGGCTGCGCCACATTTGTGGATGGGTCGGTATTGCACCCGGCCAACAAGACCAGTATCACGATCGGCAGTAGATTACGCAGAATGTTCATCGTTCGTTCCATCACGTATCAAAGCTGGACCAGGCGTTGCAGCATCTGGTCGGAAGCTTGAATGGATTTCGAGTTGATTTCGTAGGCGCGTTGCGCGGTGATCATGTTGATCAACTCTTCCACCACATTCACGTTAGAG
This sequence comes from uncultured Methylobacillus sp., assembly GCA_946481235.1. The sequence goes on from CAMLME010000104.1 coordinate 5,406, forward strand.
GTTTCCACAAAACCTTGTTGCAGCGAACCCAATCCGTTGACGCCAGGATTGGAAGCATTCGGCGTACCGGATGCCACTGTCTCCAGATACAGGTTATCGCCCTGGCTTTGCAGGCCGGCCGGATTGATGAAGCTGGTGAGCTGGATCGGGCCTTGGGTGGTCGTAGTATTCCCTGGCTGGGTGATCGTGACCGTACCGTCCTTGGCGATATCAATGGAAATCGCATCGGCCGGGACCGTGATCTGGGGCTGAAGAATATCGCCGTTGGCAGTGACCACCGTTCCCTCATTATTGACCTGGAAAGCGCCATCGCGGGTATAGGCCAGCGTTCCGTCCGGCAGCTGCACCTGGAAGAAGCCATTGCCCTGAATCGCCATATCCAGCGAATTGCCAGTTTGCTGCAGATTGCCCTGGAGGAAGATGCGCTCCGTCGCCACCGGCCGTGCGCCGGTGCCAAGCTGCAGGCCGGAAGGCACTTGCGTCTGCTGCGATGCCTGCGAGCCGGGCTGGCGCAGGGTCTGATAGATCAGGTCTTCAAATACCGGACGCGAACGCTTGAAACCATTGGTGCTGACGTTGGCCAGGTTATTCGAAATGACGTCGATATTGATCTGCTGCGACTCCATCCCGGTTTTGGCGATCCATAATGATCTAAGCATTTTCTATCCTTCTGGTTAAGCCGTCAGTGACATGACTTGCACGGCACGGGTGGCGTTTTCGTCCGCTTTTTGCATCAGTTTCACCTGCATGTCGAAAAAGCGGGATTGGTCGATGATGTCAATCAGCGCGGTCACACTGTTGACGTTGCTGCCTTCCAGCGCGGATGAGGTCACTGTCACAGCAGCATCGGCTGTCGCAGGCTGGCCGCTGGATTGACGGAACAAGCCATCCTCACCGCGCACCATATCGTTGTCAGCCGGATTCACCAGCTTGATGCGGGCAATGGCTGTCATCGCGTTGTACTGGTTGTTGGTCACGATGGTGATGGTCCCATCCTTGCCGATCGTGACTTCCGAATCCTCGGGAATCGTGATCGGGCCGCCGTCGCCCATCACCGGCAGGCCGTTGCTGGTCACCA
>CAMLME010000105.1 GCA_946481235.1 uncultured Methylobacillus sp.
CCGATTGACGGCGGTCGGCGGGATACTTGGTGAGTTCCTTGTCGATTTTGGCGAGGGATTCCGGGGATAACATCAGCGATCAATCTCTCCAAAAACGATGTCCTGCGTACCGATGATGGCGACCAGGTCGGCAATCATGTGGCCGCGCGTCATTTCATCCAGCGCAGCGAGGTGGGCAAAACCCGGCGCGCGAATCTTGAGGCGGTAAGGCTTGTTGGCACCGTCCGACACCAGATAGATGCCGAACTCGCCCTTCGGGTGCTCCACTGCGGCATAGGCCTCACCTGCCGGCACGTGGAACCCTTCGGTAAACAGCTTGAAATGGTGGATCAGCGCTTCCATGTCCTGCTTCATGCCTTCGCGTGCCGGCGGCGTGACCTTGTGGTCATCGCTGATAACAGGGCCAGGATTCTTGCGCAGCCAGTCGATGCATTGCTTGATGATGCGGTTGGACTGACGGAACTCCTCGATGCGCACCAGATAGCGGTCATAGGAGTCGCCATTAACGCCGATCGGGATATCAAAATCAAGCCGGTCGTAAACTTCGTAAGGCTGCTTCTTGCGCAAATCCCACGCAAAACCGGAGCCACGCAGCATCGGTCCGGTCAGACCCAGCGCCAATGCGCGCTCGGGCGACACCACACCAATACCGACGGTGCGCTGTTTCCAGATGCGATTGTCGGTCAACAGGGTTTCGTATTCGTCCACATAGCCGGGGAAACGATTGGTGAAGTCCTCGATGAAGTCCAGCACCGAACCCTGACGGTTTTCATTCAGCGCCTTGATTTCATCCTTGGAGCGGAAGCTGTTTTCCTGATATTGCGGCATGCGATCCGGCAGATCACGGTAGACGCCGCCCGGACGGTAATAAGCCGCGTGCATGCGTGCGCCGGAGACCGCTTCGTAAACGTCGAAGAGATCTTCGCGCTCGCGGAAGGCATAGAGGAACACCGTCATCGCGCCCACGTCCAGCGCATGCGCACCCAACCACAGCAAGTGATTGAGAATGCGGGTAATTTCGTCGAACATCACGCGGATGTATTGCGCACGCTCCGGCACTTCCAGACCCATCAGTTTTTCAATGGCCATCACGTAGGCATGCTCGTTGGCCATCATCGACACGTAGTCCAGACGATCCATGTACGGCACGGATTGCAGGAAGGTGCGGTTCTCCGCGAGTTTTTCGGTGCCGCGATGCAACAGGCCGATATGCGGGTCGGCGCGCTCGATGACTTCGCCGTCCAATTCCAGCACCAGACGCAATACGCCGTGCGCAGCGGGGTGCTGAGGGCCGAAGTTCATGGTGTAGTTACGAATCTCAGCCACGGTGGAAGCCCTCGTCGCGAATGATGCGCGGCACGTTGTTACGCTCTTCAATGGAAACCGGCTGATACACCACGCGCTGTTGATCCGGGTCGTAGCGCATTTCGACGTTGCCTATCATCGGGAAGTCCTTGCGGAACGGATGGCCGACAAAGCCGTAGTCTGTCAGCAGGCGACGCAGGTCGGGATGGCCATCGAACATCAAACCGAACAGGTCGAACGCCTCGCGCTCGAACCAGTTGGCGGTCGGCCAGACATCCACGACGGTAGCCAGCACAGGAAACTCATCATCGGCTGCGAATACTTTCAGGCGCACGCGATGATTCAAGGATACCGACAGCAGATGGTAAGCCACGGCAAAACGCGGGCCGGACCAGGAGCCTTCGCCGTACTCGCTGTAATCGATGCCGCACAGATCGATCAACTGCTCGAACTTGAGATCCTCGTGATCGCGTAGAGTTTGGCAAACTTCCAGCAAATCCGCCGGATTGATGCGTATGGTAATTTCGCCGACGTGAACATTGAAATCCGTAATCCTGTCGCCCAGGACAGACTTCAGGCTTGCGGACAGTTTTTCCAGGCGTGGGGACATTGGTTTTTATTCTTAGCGGGCGATGGTATTCGTACGTTTGATCTTGTTTTGCAGCTGAATGATGCCATAGAGCAACGCTTCTGCAGTCGGCGGACATCCCGGCACATAGACATCCACCGGCACGATGCGGTCGCAGCCGCGCACCACGGCATAAGAGTAATGATAGTAACCCCCGCCGTTGGCACAGGAGCCCATCGAGATCACCCAACGCGGCTCGGCCATCTGGTCGTAAACCTTGCGTAGCGCTGGCGCCATCTTGTTGACCAGCGTACCGGCGACAATCATCACGTCGGATTGGCGCGGGCTGGGGCGGAACACGATACCGAAACGATCCAGGTCGTAGCGCGAAGCGCCGGCGTGCATCATTTCCACGGCACAGCAGGCCAGGCCGAAGGTCATCGGCCACATCGAGCCAGTGCGCGTGTAGTTAATAACCGTATCAAGCGTCGTGGTGACGAAGCCTTTTTCGAGTACGCCTTCGATGCTCATGCCATCATCCTCACGATCATTCCCATTCCAGCGCGCCCTTCATCCATTCGTAGATGAACCCAACCACCAGGATGCCGAGGAAGACCATCATGGAGATAAAGCCGAACAGGCCGATTTCCTGGATGACGACCGCCCAGGGAAAAAGAAACGCAATTTCGAGATCGAACAGGATAAAAAGAATGGCGACGAGGTAATAACGCACGTCGAATTTCATGCGGGCGTCTTCGAAGGCTTCGAAGCCGCATTCGTAAGGGGAGTTTTTTTCGCTGTCGGGGCGGTGCGGAGCAACCACCTTTCCGAGCACAATTGGCACCACACCTACGCCGAGAGCGACGAGGATGAATAGCAAAATCGGAAAGTAGTTTTCCAGCACGTTTTTATCTAGCCCACCCGGGCAAATCCATCAGAACACATTCACAGGGAACCCGCCAGAAATCTGGCCTTGCGCTCGTTTTTAAAGCTGACAAGATTATCCACTATTCGCCGCTTTACGGTCAACCTTGTTACCGGTATTGGTATCCGCGGCAGATGATGCAAATCCTGCCAATAAAAAACCCGCCTGCAATTTGCATAACGGGTTCCTACTAAAATTCATACTGGTGCCGACGGCGAGACTCGAACTCGCACGACTTTCGTCACTACCCCCTCAAGATAGCGTGTCTACCAATTCCACCACGTCGGCAACGTTGGGCATATACCCGGACTGCATTTTAAAACTTATTGAGGGACATCCTTTGCTTTAGGCGCATCCGGCACGGAAGGATCGGACGACTCGGTAGTCGCCGGAACTTCGGTTGTCGGGACCTTGATCACGCTGGAATTCTTGCCGCCATGACCCGAGAGGTATGCCAGGGTCAAACTCGTGATGAAAAACACAGTCACCATACCGGCAGTTGCACGGCTCAACAGATTTGCAGAGCCGCTCACGCCGAACAGACTGCCGGAAGCGCCGCTACCAAAAGCAGCGCCCATGTCGGCACCTTTACCATGCTGCAGCAGAACCAGGCCGATTACGCCCGCCGCTGCGATGACATGTACTACCCAAACGATTGTTTCCATTAACCTTACCAACCCTACATTAATTGGCTGCCCGGCAGATCGCCACAAATTCTTCAGCCACAAGCGATGCGTGACCCACCAACGCACCGTCGATATCCGGCATAGACAGCAATTGTGCCGCATTTGCGACCCGAACGCTACCCCCATGCAGGATTCTCAGCTTGGCTGCAGCTCCTTTATCGAGACTGGCCACACGATTCCGAATGAAGGAATGCACTGCTTGCGCCTTCTCCGGCGAGGCTCCGCGGCCAGTGCCGATTGCCCACACCGGCTCATAAGCCAGCACACCCTTGCATAGGCCTCTGGGCCCGATGCGATTCAGCACCGCGTCCAGTTGACGAGCAACAACTTCTTCGGTCAGCCCCGCCTCATGTTCCTCACGCGTTTCACCTACGCAGAAGATCGGCTGCATGCCGTCATTAAGTGCCGCCTCGAATTTGGACGCCACCACGGGATCGCTTTCATTGCATAGCTCGCGTCGCTCGGAGTGCCCGATGATCACGTAGCTGCAGCCGAAATCCACCAGCATATGCGGCGCCACCGAACCGGTAAAAGCGCCGGCTTCAAACTGGCTCATATTCTGTGCGCCCCACGCGACATTGGTGCCCTGCAGTATGGCTTGCGCCTGAAACAGATACGGCGTCGGCACGCACACCGCGTAATCGGCATTCCTGTAATCGCGAACGCCTTCGGTGATGGCTTTCAGCAGAACCCTATTGGACTCAAGGTTCCCGTACATCTTCCAGTTGCCAACCACCAGCTTGCGACGCATTTGCGTTCTTCCGCACAAAAACGGCGCAATGATACCGGTCAAAGCGATTATGGTCAAAATCGACCGTGCCGCCCGTCCGCCTTCCACGAATGCCCCTATTATTCTTATTTGTTATAAACATATCAAAACTAATTATTTTTAATTATTCAACTCGGTTGCTAAAGTGCGTCCCATTCGACCGCTATCCAAGGAGCAATCGTATGTCGCAATCAGCCACTCGAGCCAAGCCGACCGTTGCGCAGGAAATTCTGCGCGCCATTGAGAGCGTCCGTTTCGGCTCGATAGAAATCACCGTCCATGAAGGCCGTGTGACACAAATCGAGAAGCGGGAAAAAGTCCGTTTCACTGCCCAGCCGGCAGACAAAACCCAATAAGCCTACCGGACGACCGAAGGCATAGAGCCTCGCAATACTCGGAGCTGACCGGACGGCCGGAAGATCTCCAGAACAATTCAACAAGGAGATTGGAATGTCATTCAAGAAATCGCTGCTTAGCTCGCTGTTGATCAGTGGCGGCATCATTACAAGCTCGGCTACGGCTTTTGCCAACGACAGCCCGGAACTGGAGCAATTGCGTGCCCTGGTACAGGAACTGGATCAGAAAGTTCGCGTGCTCGACCGCAAGAGCGAACTGGCGGCCGAGACCGCCGCGGCAGAAAAGAAAGCGGCACCCGTGGTCAGCGTCAGTGAAAAAGGCTTCAGCCTGAAATCCGCCGACGGTAAAAACGAAATCAAGTTTCGCGGCCTGATTCAAGCCGACCATCGCCATTACAACGAAGGTAGCAAAGATGTGCGCAACCGTTCGAGGGTGCGCGCTGGCGAACTGGACGAAAACGGTTTTGCCGATACAGGCGATACATCGCTGCTACGCCGCGTCCGCCCCACCATCGAAGGCAAGGTGCTGGACAAGTACGCATTCCGCTTCACCCCGGAATTCGCAGGCGGCAGCGCTTCTGCAGTCGATGCCTATGTCGATGCCAACTTCGCCCCTACTTTCAATGTCCGCGCCGGTAAATTCAAGAGCTTCGTCGGCCTGGAACGCCTGCAAGGTGGCGGTGACATCAAGTTTATCGAACGCAGCTACGTCACGAACGCAATCCTGCCAAATCGCGATCTCGGCGCAGCCGTCTATGGCAGCGTTCTGGATAAGAAACTGGATTACGCCTTCGGCATCGTCAACGGCGTCGCCGACGGCGGGAACATCAGCACCGGCACCGAATACAACGACGAGCGCGAATACACGGCGCGTCTGTTCGCCAGCCCGTTCAAGGATCAGGATTCCGTGCTGGCCGGCCTGGGCTTTGGTATCGGCGCCACGTACACCGACTTCCGCGGCGAACAGAATCTGAACTGGACAGATACCAGCGCTGCGGATGCCACGCGCAACGGATTGCCGAGCTATGTTTCCGAAGGCCAGAACACCTTCTTCCGCTACGGCGCCAATGCCGTCGCCAATGGCAAGCGTTTGCGCTGGTCGCCGCAAGCCAATTACTACAACGGGCCGTTCGGCTTCATCACCGAATATGCGCGCGTCAGTCAGGACGTTTCCCTGACCGAGCGCAACCCGGGCGGAACAACCACGCAAGTGGAACTTGCAGACCTGGATGGAACCAAGCGCAGACTGGATCATGATGCTTGGGAACTCGCAGCTTCGTACCTGCTTACCGGTGAAGATGCCTCGTTCAAGGGCGTCAAGCCGAAGCGCGATTTCGACCTCGACAAGGGCGGTTGGGGTGCCTGGGAGCTGGTCGCGCGCTACAGCCGCATCGACCTGGATGAAGACACCTTCAAGAACCGGAACGGTCAATACGCCGGCGAAAACCGCACTGCGCCAAACACCATCAATAGCGCCTATGCCGATGGCACACTGAGCGCCGAATCTGCGCAGACATGGACTTTGGGCGTGAACTGGTATCTGAATCAAAACGCCAAGGTCGCACTGAACTACCTGCAAACCTCGTTCGACGGTGGCGCAAGCTCGGACGGAGCAACCGCAAACCCCGCCGGAAGCAACATCAAGGACCGCGACGATGAAAAAGCCCTCTTTGCCCGCTTCCAGGTAGCGTTCTGATCATTCATTACCCAATAAATCCAAGGAGCTTCAATGAAAACACCTAAAACACTGCGATTGCTGGCGGCTGCACTTGCCCTGGCAACCCCGCTTGCCTCACTAGCCGCCGACGTGACTCTGCTCAACGTCTCCTACGACCCGACACGCGAGCTGTACCAGGACTA
>CAMLME010000106.1 GCA_946481235.1 uncultured Methylobacillus sp.
GACCTGCGCGCGCATTTCGTCTCGAATATCGACGGCGCACATCTGGGCATGACGTTGCAGAAATGCAATCCTGAAACAACGCTGTTCGTGGTTGCCTCCAAGACCTTTACCACGCAGGAAACGCTGACCAATGCGCACTCCGCGCGCGCCTGGTTCCTGGAAGCCGCCAAGGATGATGCGCATATTGCCCGGCATTTCGTTGCGATTTCGACCAACTCACTGGAGGTGGCGAAATTCGGCATAGATCCGGCAAACATGTTCGAATTCTGGGATTGGGTCGGCGGACGTTATTCATTGTGGTCAGCCATTGGCCTGTCGATTGCGTTGCATGTCGGCATGGACAATTTCGAAGCGTTGATGCAAGGCGCATTCGAAATGGACGAACATTTCCGTACCGCACCGCTGGAAAAGAACCTGCCCGTCGTCCTGGGGCTGATCGGCATCTGGTACAACAACTTCTTCGGCGCGCAAACGCAGGCGCTACTGCCCTATGACCAGTCGATGGCCCGTTTCCCTGCATATTTCCAGCAGGGTGACATGGAAAGCAACGGTAAATTCGTCGATCGCGAGGGCAACCGCGTCAATTACGATACCGGCCCCATCATCTGGGGCGAGCCAGGCACCAACGGGCAACATGCCTTCTACCAGCTGATCCACCAAGGCACGCGATTGGTACCGTGCGACTTCATCATGCCGATGAAAACGCACTATCCGATGGGCGACCATCACAAGATCCTGTTCTCGAATTTTTTCGCCCAGACCAAGGCGCTCATGCTGGGCAAGACCAAAGACGAAGCACGGGCGGAACTGGAAAGCGCCGGATATCACGGCGAGATCTTGGAAAAACTGCTACCGCACAAGATATTCGAGGGCAACCATCCGACGAACTCGATTCTATTCCGCAAGCTCGACCCCAAGACCCTGGGTGCGCTGATTGCATTGTATGAGCACAAGATTTTCGTACAGGGCATCATCTGGAATATCAATTCGTTCGATCAGTGGGGCGTCGAACTCGGCAAGCAACTGGCAAACAGCATCCTGCCGGAACTCGCCGATGCGAAACCAGTGAGCGGCCACGATGCGTCCACCAACGGCCTGATCAATTACTACAAGATATCCTGCTTCTGAACGAGAAAGACTTGATCCGCCATGTGCGGATTCTTTGTTCCAGTTATCACCACTGGACCGGGCACGACCTGCTCGATTCAGTGGCGGATAATGTGGACATCGTCAAACGACTGGATGAAGCGCCCTTCGCCCTGGTCTCGCACGGTACCGAACCCGACCCGATTTTCAATTACGCAAACCGAATAGCCCTGCGGCTTTTTGAAATGAGCTGGGACGATTTCACCTCCATGCCCTCGCGTCTTTCGGCAGAACCGTTGGCCCAGGAAGAACGCGACCGGCTATTGGCACGCGTGGGCAGCCATGGATACATCGATGATTACAGCGGGATCCGGATTTCCAGCACCGGAAAACGCTTCATGATCCGCGATGCAACCGTGTGGAACCTGCTGGATGAGTCAGGGCAGGCCTATGGTCAGGCTGCCCTGCTACGCGACTGGCAAGAGGTCTAATTACTTTCAGCAATCGCCGGATCGGCGGCGGCATCCATGTAGACTTCCACGCCGGTAATGGGACGAATCGCCGCCACGGGCATATCGCTCCCGCTTTGCCAAAGCATTACCGCCTCACGCTTGCCTGCACCGGTCACCAGAAAAATCACCTGACGCGCATCCGATAGGCGGGATGCGGAAAGCGAAACTCGCTCTGCGGGAGGCTTGGGCGCATTCCTGACCGGGATCGCCGCAGCGAAATCCGCAGAGTCCCAATCCTGGCCGGGAAACAGGCTGGCAGTATGCGCATCCTCGCCCATTCCCAATAGCACAAGATCGAACTCGCCGACGCCATCCAGCATCTTCCTGTAGGCCTCGGCCGCCTGATCCGGACCAAGCTCGGCAGGCATGGCATGGATATGCTCACGCGGAATCGGCACATGTTGAAGCAGGCTTTCTTCCGCCATGCGACTGTTGCGGTCCGCATGCTCCGGCGGCAGGCAACGCTCATCGCCAAAATAGACATGCCACTTCGACCAGTCGGTTGAAGCATCGCGCAACAACTGATAAATGCCGTGCGGCGTCGATCCGCCCGCAAGCACGATCAGGAAGCGACCGCGTTCGGCAATGGCCGCATTGGCGCTATTCACCACGGCATTACACGCCGCACGTCTTAGTTCGGAGTTTTCTGCGAAAACATGCCAATGGATTTGCTGCACCTGCATGGGAAAAACCTTATTTCGAAATGGCCATTACTGGCCATGGAGAATTCACAGTATCGCACCAATCGCGCAGGCATTCGTTGAAGAAACCTGCGCCGCTGGCATCGTAATCGAAACTAGTGCAACTTGAACGCCGAACCACTGAGTGTGTTCGCCATCGCTGCGCCAAAACGCTTGGCAAAACGATCGGCCAAGCCTTCGCGCGTTGTAAAGTCGACAATATTCTCTTCCTTGATCACCTCGCGCGCGACGTAATCCGAGCCGCCAAAACCGTCTGCCAGCCCCAATTCAATGCTTTTTGCGCCGCTCCAGAACAAACCGCTGAACATGTCAGGCGTTTCCTTGAGACGCTTGCCGCGCCCCTCGCGCACGACCTGGATGAATTGCTGATGGATTTCATCCAGCATACCCTTGGCGAAGGCGACATGCTCCGGATTAACCGGCGAGAACGGATCGAGCAAGGCCTTGTTTTCACCCGCGGTCAGCACGCGACGCTCGACGCCGAGCTTGTCCATGGTGCCGGTAAAACCGAAGCCGTCCATGATGACGCCGATGGAACCGACGATGCTTGCCTTGTCGACGTAGATCTTGTCGGCAGCGACGGCAATGTAATAACCGCCGGAAGCGCAAACGTCCTCGACCACGGCATAAATCGGGATGTTGGGGTGCAGCCTGCGCTGGCGCTTGATCTCGTCGTTGATGATGCCGGCCTGAACCGGGCTGCCGCCCGGACTGTTGATGCGCAGGATGATGCCCTTGGTATGCTTGTCTTCGAAGGCTGTTTGCAGGCTGGCAATAGTATCATCCGCAGTAACCGGGCCATCCGGGCCGATTTCGCCGTAGATGTCGATTAACGCGGAATGGCGACCGATGGCATTGCTCGGTCCAATCCAGTCAAGCGCAATGAAAAGCAGCGCGAACAGATAGACGAAGGTCAGTGTCTTGAAGAAAATGCCCCAATGACGGCTACGCCGTTGTTCTTGCAACGCGGAAAGGGCTAACTTTTCGATGGTTTGGCGTTCCCAGTTTTGTTCACTCATGTCAGCTTTCCAGAATCAGATAAATATTACCGTCGCGCTCCGCAACCTGCAGTGGCTGAAGCGATCGCCCTTTGCACGGTCCCATGACGCAGCGGCCCGTCATCGGCTCGTAATGGGCACCGTGCGTAGCGCAGATCACGTAATGGCCGGTCAGATCGAAAAAATCACCTTCTTCCCAGTCGAGCTCCACCGGAACGTGCGCGCACTGATTGACGAACGCATAGGGCTTGCCGCCATAACGCACGACAAATCCGGACACTCGCTCGCCACGCTCGGGAAGATCGAACCGTATGCCGCGAGTTTTTTCCTGCAGCGCCTCGCTGGCGCAGATCAAGCGTTGATTATCAGCCATTGGTGCAGTTTAGTAAAACGATCGAAATGCGCCAATGGCGTATGCTCAAGCAAGCTTTCCAGCGGCTGCGCGCCGTAGGAGACGGCCAGGCTGCTGACACCCGCATTTCGCGCCATTTGCAGATCATAGGAAGTATCGCCGATCATCAGCGTACGCTCCGGTGTCGCGCCCAGTTCATCCATGATTTCATTCAGCATCTGCGGGTGCGGCTTGGAAAAACATTCATCGGCGCAGCGGCTGGCAAGAAAGTGCGGATGCAGTTCGGTTGTGGTCATCGCACGATCCAGCCCACGCCGCGTCTTGCCGGTCGCGACCGAAAGCATGAAGCCTTCGCTCGTCAGGTCTTCTATCGCCTCGGCAACCCCTTCGAACATGGGAATGGCATGGTCGCGCACCAGGAAGTGATAACGATAGCGTTCCGCGACAAAGCGCACCTGCTCTTCTGAAATGCCTTCGAACAACGTGGCAATGGCGGCATGAAGTTCCAGTCCGATAATACCGCGTGCGGCAGCTTCAGTCGGCAGCGGTAGTCCGGCATCTTCAGCAGCGCCCAGGATGGATTCGACAATGGCGTGGGTGGAGTCGACCAGGGTGCCATCCCAGTCGAACACAATCAGATCAAATTGCTTCGGCATGCTTAACGGTTTTATCCAGATGTTTCAGAAAGTTCGCGAGGTCTTTTGGCAGGGGCGCGCTCAGCTTCAATGACTCGCCGCTAATCGGATGGCGGATCACAGTCTCCGCCGAATGCAGGAACATTCGCTTTAATCCGCGCTTGGCAAGCTCCTTATTAAAGGCATAGTCGCCATACTTGTCATCTCCCGCGATGGGAAAGCCCAGATGCTGCAACTGCACTCGCAACTGGTGCGTGCGGCCGGTAATCAACTCCGCTTCTAGCAAGGTGAATTCACCGAAGCTCTCGCGCAGATGAAAAATGGTTTCGGACGGCTGGCCATCCTCATCCACACTGACGCGCCGCTCGCCGCTTTCCAGCGTGTACTTCTTCAAGGGCAGCTTTACCTTGCGCTTCTTGTCCTTCCACACGCCGCAGACCAGCATCAGGTACCGCTTTTCGATGGCGTTGTTGCGGATGGCCTCGTGCAGCGCAACCAGCGCACTGCGTTTTTTGGCGAGCAGCAGGACGCCTGAAGTCTCGCGGTCCAGGCGGTGTACCAGCTCAAGGAATTTCGCTTGCGGACGCTCCAGACGGAACTGCTCGATAACGCCACGACTGATTCCGCTGCCGCCGTGCACGGCCAAGCCGGCCGGCTTGTCGATGACCAATAATGCATCATCTTCAAAAATCACATGCCCTTCAAATTTGGAGGTGGCGGGTGCTGCCGGCTTCGGGGCTGCTGCCGCCGTCCGCACCGGTGGAATACGCACCAGATCGCCGATGGCAAGGCGACAGGTCGCGTCGACGCGCTTGCTGTTAACGCGCACCTCCCCGCTCCGCAAAATACGGTAGAGATGGCTCTTGGGAACCCCTTTCAGATGCCGGGCGAGAAAGTTGTCGATACGCTGGCCTTCGCCGCCTTCATCGACCGTGACTAGGCTCACGGCTGCTTTGCTTAAATCGTTCATCTCACCTATACTATGGGCTTGCTTTAAAAAGCAAAAAGGATTTCTGGTTAATGCCGCTCACCATCTGTCTCGCATGAGGCAACAAGAAGCGGTTTTGGAAGTTCTGAAGACATCCACCTTCTCCCTGTGCGGGATACGTTCGCACCAGCGACGAGCGGGAGGTTGAAATCAGATAAATAGCGCTCAAAGCTGCCGCGCACTGGATAGGCTCAAGTGCCGCGCGGCGGGAAACCGAATCTGACAGAATTGTAATCGAAAAGACTGATTTACCGGATATAAAACCGCACCCAATACTCAAGATTTACGTTAACTTATCAACTTAACGAACTGATTTAAAGTAGAATTCAACAGAGGAAGAATCTCTGATATTCAGGGCAGCATTCCTGCCGTTGAATTTACGTGTGTGCCGCGGTTGTTCGGATTTTCGCCTGCTGTCACCTTCCCTTTCCCACCTGCCGCCTAACCGCGGCTTGCCCTGCACGCCCGCTGAAGAGCGCGGGAGAAGAACTAAATGAAACGCATGTTATTTAATGCGACGCAGGAAGAAGAACTACGCGTCGCCATCGTCGACGGGCAGAAACTGATCGATCTCGACATCGAGCACGCCGGCAAAGAACAACGCAAGAGCAACATCTACAAGGGTGTCATCACCCGCATCGAGCCTTCCCTCGAAGCCTGCTTCGTCAATTACGGTACCGACCGCCACGGCTTTCTGCCTTTCAAGGAAGTTGCCCGCAGCTATTTTCAAGACGGCGCCGAGAATCGCGCCAGCATCAAGGAAGCTCTACGCGAAGGCCAGGAACTGATCGTCCAGGTTGACAAGGACGAGCGCGGCAATAAGGGTGCGGCCCTCACCACTTTCATCAGCCTGGCCGGGCGTTACCTGGTGCTGATGCCGAACAACCCGCGCGGCGGCGGCGTTTCGCGCCGTATCGAAGGCGAAGACCGCAACGAACTGCGTGATCTGATTTCCCAGCTTGAAGTCCCCTCCGGCATGAGCGTCATTGCCCGTACCGCCGGCAT
>CAMLME010000107.1 GCA_946481235.1 uncultured Methylobacillus sp.
ACATTACCCTTTCACGGTAAGTACCGGGGTTCGAATCCCCGTGGGGACGCCAAAATACAAAAGCCGATTCGAAAGAATCGGCTTTTCATTTCCGGCTCAGCACATCTCAGAGCCAATGTAATATTTGCACTAGCGCGTCAAACCGCGTCATACGCGGCCTCCTCCAGCTTCTTGTAGTTTCCTGCCACCATGCCGAATAGCGACCGTAGCCGCTCGACGCGCAAGGTCGATGAGAGCACGGTGCCTTTAGTGTCACCGTCGAGATTCTCCTCACCTGCGGCCAGATACTGTTCGCGCACTCGCGATAATCCACGCCCACGCCCCGAGGTCATGCCTTCAAGCGCCTCCATGTCATCGGCATCATATTGTTTTGCGAGATCGATCAATATCATCAGAATCGCATCCAGCCCTTCGACCGCCGCATGCGAAATCGACCCCAGACTCTCATGCTCGTCGAGCTGCTTGAGCTCCCTGCCCAAGCCTTCCAGCGAGTCGTTCATTGCAACCAGATGCTCCTGGTTATCCAGCAGAACGGATATTTTCTCGTATTGCCTCGGAGTCAATTTGCCATGCTTCATTACATTGGCAATGGCCGAACCGACAATCTCGCTCAACACATTGAATGAATCATGAAGTGCCTTGACTTGCATGATGTTCTTACCTTCGCGCAGCGCATTGAAGGAACCCGACATGATGTTGAGCAATCTGGCCTGCTCGTACTTGATCTTCTGAATCGCATCATCCGGCCTGTCCAGCGCATAGTCGGTCAGGTACTGCAGCTTCAGGGTTTCTTTTGCCAACAGACGCGACTTGTTGATCTGTCCGACGATGAATGAGGCCGTATGCGTGTTGCCGTCCAGCAGAATTTCATGGTTGAAGGTCTTGAGCTCCTCGATTTCCCCCTGGCTCAACACCTTGGCAATCACCTTGATCTCAGGATCGATCAAGGCAATGGCCGCGCTGGCCTGGCGGACTTCCTCGAAATCATCCAGAGCGAGAATAGTCGCCATCGCCTCACGAATACGCAGGTTTTCGAGCAAGGTGCGGTCGGCGGGATCGCCGAACACCACCGATTTACCCGCCTCGCCTGCCTTGACGTAAGCGTCGGTATTATTGGTAACCACCACGTGATGAATACCGGCGGCGTCCAGCTGCTCTGAAACCACGCGCCCGAATTCGCCGTAACCGCACAGGATGACATGCCCGCCAACGGTGCTGGCCTGATCCAGCACCTTCTCCTCGACTTTTTCCTTGAACAGGAATCCGGCAATCGCATCCATCTGGTTGAACATTAGCGGCGTAGAAACCATGGAAATAATCGTGATCACCATCAGTATCTGCACAAAGACCGGATCCAGCATGCTGCTGTCGAGCAGCATCGAGAACACTACGAGCGCAAATTCGCCCACCTGGGCTATCGCCAAAGCGGACTTGAAGGCGGTCTTGCCATCGCTGGCCTTCCTCAGAATGGCGAAAGCGCAAACCATCTTGACCAGCATGATGCCCACCCCAAGCACAATCACCTGGGACAGGTGCGCCATGACGATATTGAAGTCGATCTGCAAGCCCACCGACACGAAAAACACCCCGAGCAGAAGATCCCGGAATGGAATCAGGTCGGCCTCCACCTGGTATTTGTAAATGGTTTCAGAAATCATCATGCCGGCGATAAAGCCGCCCAGGGAATAGGAAAAGCCAAAGTGGTGGGCGATATACGATGCGCCGATCAAGGTCAGCAGAATCGAGCCCATGTAAATTTCTTTGGAGTTGGTTTTGGAAACTTCCCTGAATAAACGGTGGAACAGCAACTTGCCCAGCCCGATCAGCAGAAACAGTGCAATCAGGGCATTGGTGGCGGTGGACAGGACCAATTGACCCAAGCTTTTCTCAACGTCCGAAAAAACGGTGATCATTACCATGATAGGGATCACGGCCATATCCTGAAAAATCAGGATACCCAAGGCATTGCTGCCCATCTCGCTCTTGATCTTCCCGGATTCGTTGAGAATCTTGAGCACGATGGCCGTGGAAGACAAAGCCAGGCCTGACGCGACGATCAGCCCCACCTTGAAATCAGCCAGATCCAGAAGCTGAATGATCAGTGCGATAACCGCAGTGGTCACGATCACCTGCAAAGCGCCGAAGACGAAGACTTGCTTGCGGATCTTGAGTAGATGCGCCGGGGAAAATTCCAGGCCGATAGTGAACATCAGGAATACGACGCCGAACTCAGCCAGGTTTTCCAGCCCTGCCTCGCTGTGCAGATCGATATCGAACAGGGCCTTGATGATCGCCCCGGTGACGATGTAGCCAATCACCGTGGGGATGTTGATACGCCTGAGTAAAAGATTGATTCCCGTGGCAAGTCCCACAGTCAGGATCAGGATGGGAATCAGGCTCTCCATAAGCCTGAATCAGCCCAACCCGGGAGCTTGCGTCATTTGCAAGGATAGACCCCTGCAAGGGCAAGCAGCGCCCCACGCCGCCCGCTTTTCTGCAGGGCATCAGGATGTTCACGAAACCATTTGTTGACGACCCTGAGCGCCTGCGTGCGCGTCAGCCCCTCCTCCGGGGCACACATCACCTTGGCATTGCCCACTTTGTAATCGCCCACGCTGAATCCATCCAGCAAGCCAGACATGTAGCCCATGCACCACATCGCATCCAGCATTTCTTCGCCGGACAGTTTTTCCGCGCCATCTACCGACTTCTCGGCGGCCGTGCAGCGATTGAGCAGCTCCTCGCCGCTCACAGCCGCGGCAGCGGGAAAGGCCGCCGCAAGCAGAAAGGCAAAGGCCATATAATTCAGTTGCCGCTTCATTGCATCCCCTTTTTGCCCAGCTTGAACACCAGTACGGAGTCGCCTTGCTTGTAGCCCCATATCTGATTGCCGCCCGCCGCGACCGCGATATATTGCTCGCCGTCGATTTCATAGGTGATCGGCGGCGCATTCACCCCCGCCTCCGCCCGGTATGTCCATAGCAGCTTGCCGCTGGCGCTGTCGAAAGCATCGAAGTTACCGTTGCCTTCGCCGGTGAACAGCAAGCCGCCCGCAGTAGCCAGCACACCGCCGACCAGCGGCTCCGGCGTTATATGCTGCCAGCGGATTTTTCCGGTCTGCAGGTCGATGGATGACAGCAGCCCCCACTTCGGCTCATCGATGGGTTCGGAGGCGGTATAGCGGATTGCAGGCTTGCCATCTTTCGCAGGCGTTTCATGCAAGGTGTAACGCACCGGCATATGCATGGCCGCTACGAAAACCTGTTGCGCGGCTTCATCCACGGCGCTCGGCGACCAGTTGACGCCGCCGAATACGCCCGGATGGACGCGTGTGCCTTCCTTCGTGGCATGGACGAAAAGATTGGACTGCGGCACGAAAGGCTCTGACTTGAGCAGCAGTTCACCGGTCGCGCGGTCATGCACGTAGAACCAGCCGGTCTTGCTGGCATGGCCGACGGCCGGGATCGTCCTGCCGTCGCGTTTCAGATCGAACAGCACGGGCGGGCTGGCGAGGTCGTAGCCCCAGACGTCGTGCGGCACTTGCTGGTAATGCCAGCGCAGCTTGCCGGTCGCAATCTCCAACGCCACCAGCGACACCGTGTACAGGTTATCCCCGGGGCGCGAAATGTCGTCCATTTGTGGCGATGGGTTGCCGGTGCCGAAATACAGCAGCCCGAGCTTGCTGTCGATGGCCGGCGTGGTCCAGGCCGAGCCGCCGCCATAGCGCCATGCTTCGGAATACTGACTCATGGTCGCTTTTTCTTTTGCGACATCGCGATTCAAAGGGATGCCGTCCGGCGTGGTCGGGCTGAATTTGCCTTCCCATCCCTGGGCCGGAATCGTATCGAACTGCCACACGCGCTGGCCGGTTTCGGCATCGAACGCGGCCAGAAACCCGGGGCGGCCATACAGGCCGGCCACGCCGATCACGGCACCCAACGGCGCATCCGCACGCGGCGAATCGATATGCAGTCCGTAACCGACGCCGGTAATACCGATAATGACTTTGCCGCCATACACGACCGGCGCCATCGCGATGCCGATGCCGGTACCGCCGGAAACCTTCTCGCGACTCAATGGGTCGTTCGCGTGCAACGCCTCGGTGCCTTCGGTCAGGACATTTTCGCTGACAGCGTCGATATCCCACAGCACCTTGCCGGTTTTGGCGTCCAGCGCCACCACGCGCGCGTCAACGGTACCGATATACACCTTGCCGCCGCTCACCGCGACCCCGCGATTGCCGGGGCCACAGCACATTTTCCACCCTTCGCGACGCTGGTGTTCATAGCGCCACAGCTCCTTTCCGGTTCTGGCGTCCAGGGCGACCACATGATTGAACGGCAATGCAAGATACATCACGCCACCGGTAACGATGGGAGTTGCCTGGAAAGTGGCCTTGACGCCACTGCGGTAGGTCCAGGCTGGGGTCAGTTGTGCGACGTTGTCGCGATTGATCTGTGCCAGCGGTGAATATCGCTGGTTACTGTAGTCGCGCCCATAGCTGGGCCATTCCTGAATCGACGACGAAGCTGTTGCACTTGGCTGCTGTGCACAGGCTTGCAATGCGCAAATACTTATTGCTGCAACGATGAAACAGATTTTTTTCATGTCTTTGGTTCTTTACCCAGATCCTTGATTTCGGGAGTGCCGATATCGACACCGCCATTGTTGATTGCGCGCCGCGAGTTGAGCGCGAGCTTTTCATATTGGGCGCGGAATTTATCCAGCGTCTCCTCGTCCAGTTCCTCCAGGTCGAGCAGCGCGTTATGCGCACCCTGCGTAGAGCGTATCAGTTCGTCGAGCTTGATCTGGATTGCCTCTGTATCGCGATTTTGCGTGTTCTGGATCACGAATACCATCAAAAACGTCACGATAGTGGTGGCCGTATTGATGATCAACTGCCAGGTATCGCTAAAATTGAACACGAAACCGGTTAACAGCCATGCCGCGATCAGCCCCGATGCCAGTACAAAGCTGAGCGGACGAGCAGTCTGGCGCGCCGACCATTTGGCGAAGCGGGAAAACCAGGATGCTCCTTTCGATTCTTTAGTACGCTTTCTCATGTTTGCTCCTTCAATTCAAGCATGGCATCAACCGGCCAGGAGCGCCTATTGACGCGCAAATGCGCTGGATAACCATGGGTCTAGGCATTTCGACAATACCCTGTTCGAAAGCGTTGACCGAAAGCGGGCCAGCAAACACATCAAGCAATTCGTCAGGTTTCAACAGGAAATCCGGATTTTGCGGCCGGCCAAATTTCTCCTGGCCAAGCATGAAAGTTTCATAGATGAGCACGCCATTAGGCGCCAGGCATTGAGTCAGCAGAGGCAACAAGGGGCGATGCAGGTAGCGGCAAACGACAATGCCGTCAAACAACCGTCCGGTAAACGGCCACGGACCGTTTTCCAGATCGACCTGAAAGGCATGCAAGCCCGGGACCTGCTGCAACCCGGCTATTGCGGTCTCGTCGCGATCCACCGCTTCAACGCGCCAGCCCTGCTCCGCTAGCCAGCGTGCATTGCGGCCGGACCCGCAGGCGAGGTCAAGCACAATGCCTCCGGCGGGGATCAGCGGAGCGTGGCGGACAAGCCAGGATGAAGGCGGTTCGTGGGAAGAAGGCATCTCATGCGAAAATATGCCCGAACAATGGTGCAAAAACAATGACAGATCATCAACAAGCCGAACTGGAATGGCGCGATGGACAGCCGATGTCGCTCAGGTACGGCGACGTCTACTTCGCGCGCGAATCGGGCATCGATGAAACGCGCTATGTGTTTCTGCAGCAGAACCGACTACGCGAACGCTGGCAGAGCCTTGCCGACAACACATTTACCATCGCCGAGACCGGCTTCGGCACCGGGCTCAATTTTCTTTGCGCGTGGCAATTATGGAAGGAAAGCGCGCCATCGACGGCACGCCTGCATTTCGTCAGCACTGAAAAATATCCCCTCTCACCGGAAGATCTGAGCAAGGCACTCGCTCTCTGGCCGGAGCTGGCCGATTTCAGTACGCCGTTACTGCAGCAATACCGATGCCTGGCACCAGGCTGGCAGCGCATGAGTTTCGACGATGGCCGCGTCACCCTGACGCTCCTCATCGGTGACGCGCGGGAAACGCTAGCCCTGTTGCGCGCGGCCGTGAACGCCTGGTTCCTCGACGGCTTTGCACCCGCCAAAAACCCCGAGATGTGGCAGCCGGACCTGTTGCTGCAGGTGGCGCGGCTGGCCGCTCCTGGTTGCACGCTCTCCACATTCA
>CAMLME010000108.1 GCA_946481235.1 uncultured Methylobacillus sp.
CGCATAAAATCGGCCACGCCCCAAAGCGCGTTGCCTAGCTTGATCATTACATTCTCTTCGATCCCCAGATCGTGCATTGCACGGATCATGCAATACATCCACTGGTCGCGCTCCGACTCGCCGATGGAAAATGGCAAATGACGCGCGCGCAGAAAAGGATGACCGTAACGCTCGATATAGAGCTGAGGGCCGCCGGTCCAGCCGGTGAGGAACATGAACAGCTTTTCGCGCGCTTCGGTCAGATCCTGCGCATGCATCGCACGGATGCCGGCGGCCTTGGGGTCGCTGTCCATGATGTCGTAAAAGCGCTCGACCAGTTCGCGCACCTTTTCGACACCCCCCAGCAGTTCGTAAAACGTGGCCTTGCTGCTGCCAGGCTCGCCCACTTTATCCAACATATCAAACCGCTCCTGGTTTCACGCGGCTAGCCGCCAGTTTTGCGCGCTCGCGCGCTTCATCGGTATCCTTGCCGGTCGCCAGCGCTACGCCCATGCGGCGGCGCTCAAAGGATTCCGGCTTACCAAACAGGCGCAGGTCGGATTCCGGCACAGCCAACGCCTCCGACACGCCTTCAAAGGCCAGGTTCTTGCTGTCTACACCACCATAGATCACCGCGCTGGCAGCCGGTGCACGCAGACTGACATTCACCGGCAGGCCAAGGATTGCGCGGGCGTGCAGTTCGAATTCGGAAAAACGCTGGCTCGCCATGGTGACCATGCCCGTGTCATGCGGGCGCGGGCTGACTTCGGAGAACCAGACATCGTCGCCTTTCACGAACAATTCCACGCCGAACAGGCCCAGCCCGCCGAGATTATCGGTGACGGCCTTGGCGATCTCTCGCGAACGTTCCAGCGCTTTGGGACTCATCGCTTGCGGTTGCCAGCTCTCCACATAATCGCCCTTGACCTGCACGTGGCCGATAGGCTCGCAAAATTGGGTTTCGATTTCGCCTGCCACGTTTTTGGCACGCACTGTCAGCAGCGCAATTTCATAATCGAAGTCAATCTGCCCTTCGACGATGACCTTGCCCTGATCCACTCGCCCGCCCTTGGCAGCGTAATCCCAGGCGGCGGCCACCTGTTCGGGGCCGGTGATGCGCGATTGGCCTTTGCCGGAAGACGACATCACGGGCTTGATGAAACACGGGTAGCCAATCCCGCCGTCAATCGCAGCTTGCATTTCGGCAAGACTGGAAGCGAAGGCGTAAGGCGATGCAGGCAGTTTGAGTTCTTCTGCGGCAAGGCGGCGAATGCCCTCGCGATTCATGGTGAGCTGCACGGCACGGGGCGTAGGAATGACGCGTGACAGGCCCGCGGCTTCGATTTCTGCGAGCGTATCGACGGCGATAGCTTCGATTTCCGGAACGATGAGGTGGGGCTTTTCTCTCTCGACAAGCGCGCGCAGCGCCTTGCCATCGGTCATGTCCACGACATGCGCACGATGTGCTACCTGATGACCAGGTGCATTCGCGTAACGGTCGACTGCGATCACCTCGACCCCCAGGCGTTGCAAGGCGATGATGACCTCCTTGCCCAACTCGCCGCTGCCGAGCAGCATGACGCGTGTGGCCGAAGGACTAAGAGGGGTGCCGATTTTCATGGAAGACTCCGCAGCAGAAAGGATGGCACGATTTTACCACGCACGAGACGGTCCTCAGCCGTCGCGGATTCCGTGCTTTTCCATGCGATAGCGGATGGTCATGCGGGTAATGCCAAGCAGGCGCGCGGCTTCAGAAACGTTTCCGCCCGACTGCTTCAGCGCGTTTACGATGAGCATTTTTTCCGCCTCATCAAGCGTGGTGGCCGCCGGGGATGCGGCCTTATCCTGGTTCGAAACTCCAGGTATCAATGGCAATGTGAGGTCGGCAGCGGTGATTTCATCGCCCCGGCTCAATAACACACCGCGACTGATCTGATGTTTCAGTTCACGGACGTTGCCTGGCCAAGGATATTCAAGCATGGACTGCACGGCATCAACGGAATATTCGCGATGCGGCAAACCATAGCGGCGTGCAGTTTGCTGGGCAAAATGCCGCGCAAGCAGCAGGACATCGTCACCGCGTTCGCGCAAAGGCGGCATTTCGAGATTCAGTACATTCAACCGGTAATAAAGGTCGGCGCGAAAACGGCCATCCAGCACCATCTGCTGCAGATCGCGGTTGGTCGCAGCAACGAAACGGGCGGGCACCGGCCGCTCCTTGGTAGATCCAAGACGGCGCACCATGCGCCGCTCCAGCACATTAAGCAGCTTGGCCTGCAGGGTCAGCGGCAATTCGCCGATTTCGTCCATGAACAGTGTGCCGTCCTCGGCAGCTTCGATCAGCCCGCAACGCGAGCCCTGCGCACTGGTGTAAGCGCCCTTCTCATGGCCGAAGAGCTCGCTTTCGATCAGATCGGCCGGCAGCGATGCGCAGTCCACATGCACGAATGGCCGGTCGCTATTGTTGCAGGAATGATGCAGCAAGCGTGCGGCAACGTCCTTGCCGGTCCCAGTTTCGCCGGTAATAAGCACGGTCGGCGGAGCGACATCGGCTACGGAAACAAGCCTGGCGATACGTTGAATCTGGTTTTGAACGGCCTGCATGGCCGGGCTTTCGCCGATGAACTCGACGCCTTCCGCGGCGTGGCTATCCCGCTGGCGCGAGTGGTCGAGCTGGTGTTTGAGAGTTGCGGAACGTTGGGCCTTGTCGATAGCGAGCAAAAGCTCTTCAAGATCGACAGGCTTTTTCAGGTAATCGGTAGCGCCCTGCTTCATCGCACTGACGGCATCGTTCACTTCGCCGTAGGCGGTCATCACGATCACTGGCAATCCCCTGGCGGTCAGTTCCGCCAGAAGATCCATACCGTTGCCGTCCGGCAAGCGCATGTCCAGCAATACGATGTCGGGCATGAATTGGCGAATCACTGCCCGGCCGCCGGCCAGGGTGTCCGCCCCTTCACATTCATAGCCTGCCTGACGCAGCCGCTTGATGACGGCGCGCGCAAACAGGGTTTCGTCTTCAATCAGCAGGACGCGCAACTTCTGGGCAGTCACCGTAGGTGTCAGTCCGGGAAAATCATCGCGCGCCTGCATCGTCACACTTTAGTCCAGATCGACCGTAGCGGATTTCTTCGCCGGACGACCGAACTCGTAACGGACACCGATCCAGCCAGCGCGCGGTGCACCCGGCATGATGAACAAGGATGGCTCTTCGTTGCCGGTGAAGGTGCCGGCTGTATCGAGGAAGGATTCGCCCAGCATGCCGCCTGAAGCATATTCCTTATCGAATATGTTGACGGCCTTGGCGAATACCTGCCAGCCGCTGTTGCCGAACTTGTAGCGGGTATCCAGGTTGACCACCGTGTAACCGCCCAGCTTGCCGTCGCCCTGGTAATGATCGTCATCGCCATCGTTCGAGTCGTGGTCGTTGTTTTCATTACCACGCACGTAAATATCGGAGAACATGGTGATGTTGGTGCCGATGTTCCAGTCAGGCGTTACATCGTACTGCATGCGCAGCTTGAGTTGATGGTCCGGGATATTGGCCAGACGGTCACCCTTGCGCACCTGGATCACGTCGCCATCGGAGCTCGAATTAACTTCGTTTACCAGTTCCAGATCGGTTTGGTAGGTTGCACGCACATAGCTATAGCCCGCTGCCCAGCTGAACTTGCCGAACGAACCCATCAGGCCGGTATCGATACCCATGCGGCGTGTTTTGCCCACGTTATCGAAGTAGCCCATGCCATTGGTGGCGTTGGTGGCGATAAAGTGGATGTCGTCATGATTCTCTGTGCGATAGGCTGCAGCCGTCCATTTGACGTCCTTAACCAGATCGCCGCGAGCGCCGACTTCAAAGGTCTTGGAAACGACCTTCTTCAGGGGCGGGTCGCCAGCCATCGCATTAGGCAGCTTGCAGGGTTCGTCGGGATTGGCGCAACCCAGTTCCATCGAGGTTGGAGCACGCATGCCTTCGTTGTAAGAACCGTATACCGTCAGCGCCTTGGAAGGCGTAAAGGTTACGCCCACTGCAGGATTGAAGCGGTTAAAGCTGTGATCGCCGGAAAGCGATTCCGGGTCGCTGGTATCGGGAGTCAGCTTGTCGCGGTTTTCCACCTTGATATGGTTGTAACGGCCGGACAGAGTCAGGTGCCAGAAATCGTTCAAGGAAAGGGTATCGGTGGCGAACAGACCCCAACTGCGGGTCTTGCCGTGCAGATCGACCGCGCTTTCGTCGCCCTCAATATCGAGACCGTCAACACCGCGTGTTGCATTCAACAGACCGAACTCGGTGGATTGGGTGAACTTGATCTTGGAATAGTCGTAACCGGTTCCAACGGTCAACTGGTTACTTTTCCCCAGGAGCGGCTGATTGAAAGCCAGCTGCGCATTGAAGCCGTAGCCCTTTTGCTTGGTTTTGCTGCGATTGAGGGCGCCCGTACAACTGATTTCGGCATCGGTATCAGCCAGACAATCAGCAATCGCGGCATTCAGTTCGGCCGCATCGATTTCGCCATCGGTATTGGCATCGAGATCGCCAAAGCCATTATCGTCATCATCCGCATTGAAGTCGTCGTTGCCGTCGCCGTTCAGCGTCTTTCTATCCGATTTGCGATAGTAGGCATTGGCGGACAGCATCGTATTGTCGTTAAACCAGTGGCTGCCATTCAGGTTCAGGAAGGACAGCTTGTTTTCGGTCTGGTCCGGACGGGTATTGATCGTTTCGCGATCCAGGCTGCGTACCAGC
Organism: uncultured Methylobacillus sp.; assembly: GCA_946481235.1. Next base: position 4,727 of record CAMLME010000108.1, read on the forward strand.
TCCTCCTGAACCAGACCGTTACCGATCATATCGTTATCGGCACCGGTATAGCTCAGTTCCAGCCGGGAGGTGTCATTCTGCCAACCCACCTTGCCGAAAAGCTGTTTGACTTCGGTAGGCGAATAATCGCGCCAGCCGTCTTCATCGAAATAGCTGCCGGAGATGAAGTAATCGATGGAGCCATCCTTGGAAACGCCACCGTACTCGGCCGAGCCGGTCTTGCGACCCCACGAGCCGAAGCTGGTCTCGACAGCGCCACCTTGATGGGTACGCCCATTCTTGGTGGTCACGGAAAGCGAGCCGCCCAGCGTATTCAGGCCAAACACCGGATTCGAGCCCGGAATCAGGGAGATGCCGGCAATCGCGTTGCTGGGAATCAAGTCCCAGTTCACTGCATCACCGAAAGGTTCATTGACGCGCACACCGTCCTGGAACACGGAAAGACCTTGCGGAGTGCCCAGCAGAGGCGATGCCGTAAAACCACGGAAAAGAATGTCCGGTTGATAGGGGTTGTTTTGCGTCTCGTTGACGCTCACGCCTTGCAGGTTGTTGTTCATGTAATCGGCGAGACTCAGGCTGCCCTGCTCCTGAAGCTCTTCACCCTTCACGACCTGCACGTTGGCTGGTACCTGCTCGATGGGCAGCCCGATACCCGCCAGCGGCGTGGTGCTGATCACCTCGACGGTCTCACCTTCCACGACCTCTGCCGAAGCAATTTGCGGTGCGGCACAGATGGATGCCACCACAATGACTATCGTCCGCAGACGGAAAACTTGGTCTTGCATGAAATACTCCCCCGATTCGATGAATCCGATTGTTAAAAGCCTGTGACATAAACCAAGTTTCGTACCAAGACTTAACAAATCTTTTCATCTGTTATTTTTCATATGCTTACTGAATACCATGATGTTGCCTGAGGCGAGTTTAACGCAAAACATGGTTGTTTACAGCCATTGATGTGGCTACAAACAACCAGATCTCATTAAACGCTTTGCAGTACCTGCCTCGGCGACACATGCACGATGCGCCTGACGCCAAGCCATGCCGCTGCAGGCACCATAATGAGCCCGGCACTGATAGTCAGCAGCGCCAGCCAAGGGTTGAAGGCATAAGGAATATGCAGCAGGCGATCGCTGATTATCCATGCCAGCAGGCTGGCGCCTATGGTTGCTACAAGCCCGGCCAACAGGCCTATCCCGGCGAATTCGACAAGAACGGTAGCGCGCACCTGCCGGCGACTGGCGCCGAAAACGCGCAGCACGGCGACTTCGCGGATACGCTCGTCCTGCGTCGCCGACAGCGCGGCATAGAGTACAGCAATGCCAGTCAGCATGCAGAAACCGAACACGAATTCGACGGCGAGCGTCATCCGGTCCATGATGCCGCGTAATTGCGAAAGTATGGCTTCGACGTCGATGATCGTCAGGTTGGGCAGGCTGCGCACGAGGCGGTTGAGCACATCCTCACGGCCTGCAGGCAAATGAAAACTGGTGATGTAGCTGG
>CAMLME010000109.1 GCA_946481235.1 uncultured Methylobacillus sp.
CAAACGCTGGAACCGCGACTCTTTTACGTTTATGTGCCCTACCGCGACCAATCCCGCCTGCCGGTTTTTGATTCCGGCGAAGCCGACCTGAGCCTGAGTACGCTATTCTCGGAAAACCAGTTCACCGGGAACGACCGCATCAACGATGCCAACCAGCTATCGCTGGCGGTAACTACCCGTCTTATCGATTCCAAGACTGGCTTGCAGCGTCTGGCAGCAACGATAGGTCAGCGTTTCTATTTCAGCGACCGTAGAGTCGGCCTGCCCGGCGCAGACGAAATCACCAGCAGTACATCTGACATCGTAGCTGCGATTACCGCCCGACTGCGTAACCACTGGAACCTCGATGCCGGCTGGCAATACAACACAGACATCGAGCGCTCGGTCAAATCCAATATCGGCGCCCGTTACAATCCGGAACCCGGCAAGGTACTCAACCTGAGCTATCGTTTCACGCGCGAAAGCCTGGAACAGATCGACATTTCCACGGAATGGCCCCTTGCCAGCAAATGGTTTGGATTAGCCCGATGGAACTATTCCTTACGAGAAGACCGCCCCATTGAAGGCCTTGCAGGCGTAGAATACGACGCAGGATGCTGGCAGGCGCGGGCGGTGATGCAGCGGGTATCCGTCGCTACCGACGAAGACCCCAACTATGCCTTCTTTTTCCAGCTCGAGCTCGGCGGCATGACGTCCATCGGCACCAGCCCGCTAAGCCTGCTCAAACGTAGCATTCCGGGCTACACTAACACCTCATTGATCCCTGACGAAACGCGCTGATCGTAACCACATGTATTCATTACTGAAATATGCCGGACTTGTACCGGTCGCATTACTTCTATTCTTATCCGCCCCTGTACAGGCCGCGATCGATGACAATGTCACCCAGATAGACCGCATCGTGGCAGTGGTTGACAGCAATGTCATTACCTATAGCGAACTGCAGGACCGCATTCGTATCGTGCTCGGCCAATTGGAAAAGCAAGGTGCAGCCCGACCGCCTCAGGACGTGCTGGAAAAACAGGTGTTGGAACGTTTGATCGGCGATCGACTTCAATTGCAGCTTGCCGCCCAGACTGGCCTGCGCGTTGAAGATAACCAGCTCGACAAGACGGTAGAACGGATAGCAGAACAGAACAAGCTGAGCATAGGTGAGTTCCGCGATGCGTTGGAAAAGGATGGCATCAGCTTCCGGAAATTCCGCGAAGACATCCGCAATGAAATTATCCTCGCTCGGTTGCGTGAGCGGGAAGTCGATAATCGCATCAACGTCACGGAAGCGGAAATCGACAATCTTCTGACCTCGCAGGCATCACGCAACGAGATCAAGGACGAGTTTGATATTTCGCACATCTTGATTCGCACCCCTGAAGAAAGCTCGCCGGAAGATTTGCAGAAGTTGCACAGCAAAGCCGATGAAGCATTGAAGCGCTTGCAGGCAGGCGAGGACTTCGCACAGGTTTCCGCACGTTATTCCGACGCGCCCAACGCACTGGAGGGCGGCAAGATCGGCTGGAAGAACGACAGCCAGATCCCGAAACTGTTCGTCGACGCGCTGAAACCGCTGAAGCCAGGTGAAGCCACCGAGATCATGCGCAGCCCCAACGGCTTTCACATCCTAAAGCTCAACAATCGCCGTGGTGCGTCCTCGCCCCTGTTGGTACAGCAGACCAATGCCCGCCACATCCTTATCAAGCCCAGCGAAGTGGTCTCGGATGCCGATGCGCAACATCGACTTGAAGACCTGAAGGAGCGCATCGAGAACGGCGGCAACTTCGCCGAACTCGCACGCCAATATTCGGAAGACGGTACCGCAGCCAAAGGCGGCGAGCTCGGCTGGGTCAATCCCGGCGATACCGTGCCGGACTTCGAGAAGGCCATGAACGAGCTTCAACCCGGCCAGGTGAGCGCTCCGATACGCTCGCCTTTCGGCTGGCACCTGATTCAGGTACTCGAACGTCGCAGCCAGGACATGAGCAAGGAAGCCGCACGCCTCAAGGCACGCCAGGAAATCCGCGCCCGCAAGTCGGAAGAAGCCTATCAGGACTGGCTGCGCGAGTTGCGCGACCGCGCCTATGTCGAGTACCGGCTCGAAGACAAATACTAAGTTGAGCAGGCCCCGCATCGCGCTGACCGCCGGCGAACCCGCCGGCATCGGCCCCGATCTCTGCGCGATGCTGGCGCAGAAGCTGCCGGATGCTGACATTACCGTCATCGCCGACCGGTCACTGATCGAGTTCCGCGCCCATCAGCTCAGCTTGCCGCTCAACAATATTGCCATCCACCACATCCCGCTTGCGGCGCCGACAGAACCGGGAAAACTCGATGCCCGCAATGGTCGTTACGTACTGGACACGCTCACTTATGCCGTCAAGGGCTGCCTCGCCGGGGAATTCGACGCGATAGTCACGGCGCCCGTGCACAAAGGCATCATCAACGATGCCGGCGTGCCTTTCACCGGCCATACCGAATTCCTCGCCGAACTGACCGGCACACAAAATGTCGTCATGATGCTGGTCGGCGGCGGCATGCGTGTCGCGCTGGCAACCATACACATCCCCCTGCGCGACGTACCCGATGCCATAACACGGCCTGGGCTTGAGACAACGCTGCGCATCCTGCACCAGGACCTGGTCACGCGTTTCGGCATCGACAACCCGATCATCTATGTCGCCGGCCTCAATCCGCATGCAGGCGAAGGCGGGCATCTGGGCATGGAAGAAATCGGCACACTCATCCCCGTCCTCGACAAACTGCGCAGCGAAGGTATGAAACTCATCGGCCCATTACCCGCCGACACGATGTTCAGTCAGCACAACATCAAAAAATGCGACGCCTTCCTCGCGATGTACCACGACCAGGGCCTCGCCGTGCTGAAGCACGCCAGCTTCGGCGGCGGCGTGAATGTCACGCTGGGGCTGCCCATCATTCGCACTTCCGTGGATCACGGAACCGCACTGGATTTGGCGGGAACGGGGAAAGCGGATGCCGGTAGTCTGTATGCTGCAATTGAACTGGCAATCGAGTTGGCGCATCGACGCAAAATCTAGCAGCTAACTTCCGTCCAATATATACCGGCTTCCACCGGAATGACGAGCCAGCAACTCGCCTGTCGAGGCGATATCCGACCATCCCATCAACAATGACGCGCCCGCCCCCCTCCAGTAAAATACCCGAATGAAACACCTACCAAAAAAACGCTTCGGCCAGAACTTCCTCACCGATGCCGACATCATCCGCTCACTTGTAGAAGCCATCCATCCGCAGCCAGACGACATCATGGTCGAAATCGGCCCGGGGCTCGGCGCCATGACCAAGCCTCTGTTGCAGCGCTTGAATCATCTTCACACTGTTGAGCTGGATCGCGACATCGTCGCCTGGATGCAGCAACATTACCCGGCAGGCAAGCTCACCATCCACAACGTGGATGCCCTCAAATTCGATTTCACCTCGCTCGGCGAAAAAATCCGCGTCGTCGGCAACTTGCCCTACAACATTTCCACCCCCATCCTCTTCCACCTGCTGGACAACGTCGGGCACATCATCGACATGCATTTCATGTTGCAGAAGGAAGTCGTGGAACGCATGGTGGCGGCACCCTCGACGCCGGAATACGGACGGCTGTCGGTGATGCTGCAATACCGTTTGCAAATGGAGTATCTGTTTACCGTACCGCCGGAGGCCTTTGACCCGGCGCCAAAAGTGGAATCTGCTTTCGTCCGCGCCATGCCCTACGCGACCTTGCCCTTTTCGGCCAAGAACGAAACCCTGTTCGGCAGGATCGTCAGCGCCGCATTCGGCCAGCGTCGCAAAACCTTGCGCAATACGCTGAAAGGGCTGCTGGATGATGCCGGCTTTGCCGCAGTGGGCATCAATCCGCAATTACGCGCAGAAAATCTCGGCGTGGCGCAGTTCGTCGCCATCGCCAACCATCTCGGCTGATATAATTCGACATCTATCCTGGGAGAAAACATGAGAGTCATACTGTTGGGCGCGCCGGGCGCGGGCAAAGGCACACAAGCCACCGCCATCAAGGAAAAATTCAATATTCCGCAGATTTCCACGGGCGACATGCTGCGCGCAGCGGTGAAGGCCGGCACGCAACTCGGCCTGGAAGCAAAGAAATTCATGGATGCGGGCGGCCTGGTTCCCGACGAAGTCATCATCGGCCTGGTCAAGGAGCGCATCAAGGATGCCGATTGTGCCAACGGCTTTCTCTTTGATGGCTTCCCCCGCACCATTCCGCAGGCCGAAGCGATGAAACACGCCGGCGTGGATATCGATTATGTCGTTGAAATCGACGTGCCGGACGAAGAGATCATCAAGCGCCTGTCCGGCCGTCGCGTGCACTTATCCTCGGGCAGGACTTATCACGTTGTATTCAATCCGCCCAAGGTGACTGGCAAGGACGACGTGACCGGTGAAGACCTGATTCAGCGCGACGACGACAAGGAAGACACCGTGATGAAGCGCTTGGAGGTCTACCACAGTCAGACCAAGCAACTAGTGGACTATTATTCCAACTGGGCTTCCCAAGGTGGCAAGGCACCGAAATATGTTCGCGTACATGGCATCGGATCGGTGGATGGCATCCGCGACAATATTTTCGCAGCTCTGAAGTAACCGGACGCTGGAAAACAAAAAGCCTGCGATCGTTGGATCGCAGGCTTTTTTATTGCGTTAATTCGGAGTCCTAGTCGTAACGACGCGCGACCATTTCCTTGATGAGCGGTGACAAAATCAGCTCCATCGCCAAGCCCATCTTGCCGCCGGGAACGACGATGGTATTACGACGGGACATGAACGAGTCCTTGAGCATTGCCAACAGATATTCGAAATCCGCCTTGGCCGGATCGCGATAGCGAATCACCACAAAGCTCTCATCCAGCGTCGGAATATCGCGCGCCACGAAAGGATTGGAAGTATCCACCGTCGACACGCGCTGGAAGTTGATATCGGTATTGGAGAACTGCGGGCAGATATACTCGACGTAGTCGCGCATGCGGCGCAGGATGGTCTGCGTCACTGCCTCGGCGGAATAGCCGCGCTCGGCGGTATCGCGATGGATTTTCTGGATCCATTCGAGATTGACAATAGGCACCACGCCGATCAGCAAGTCGACATATTTGGCGATATTGACCTTATCGGTCACCACGCCGCCATGCAGGCCTTCGTAGAAAAGAATGTCGGAACCCGCCGGGATGTCTTCCCAGGGCGTAAACTCGCCCGGTTGCAATTTGGTACCCAGGCGCGCGTTGAACTCGGCCGCTTCCGCGACACTATGGACATAGTACCGGCGCTGGCACATCCCGGTTTCGCCATACTGGCGGAACGTTTCCTCGATCTTGTCGAAGTGGTTGGCTTCCGGCCCGAAATGGCTGGGCGCGCGCTGGTTATTCTTGTCCGCCTCTTCGACGGCATCCTTGAATTCGGCTCGGGTCAGGCTATGAAAGCTGTCGCCTTCAAGAACGGCAGCCTCGATGCTTTCGCGGCGGAAAATCTGCTCGAAAGTGCGTTTGACCGTTGTCGTACCCGCACCGGAAGATCCGGTGACAACGATCACGGGATGCTTCTTGGACATGGGGGTTCTCCTCAAAATTTGCGCCTGATCAGAAACCTGTCAGGCGCTGCGATTGTGCGTTGGAGCCGGGTACTGCGGCCCTTGTTACAAAATAATTATACGTGAGCTTGGGCAATCAACCAACCAATCGCAAGGTATAATTTGCCACTTCTTATAGTCCGATAATCCTATTTCCATGCACTCGCAGTATCTACCTGACGAAATCGAACAACGTGCCCAGCAGCACTGGGAAGCCCATCGCACCTTTGCTGCCATCATCGATCACAACAAGCCGAAATACTACTGCCTGTCGATGTTCCCCTACCCATCCGGCAAACTGCACATGGGCCATGTGCGCAATTACACTATCGGCGACGTGCTCTCGCGCTACCACCGCATGCGCGGCTATAACGTGCTGCAGCCGATGGGCTGGGATGCATTCGGCCTGCCGGCGGAAAACGCGGCGATCCAGAACAAGGTGCCGCCAGCGCAGTGGACTTACGACAACATTGCCTACATGAAAAAACAGCTGCAGTCGCTGGGTTTTGCCATCGATTGGAGCCGCGAACTGGCCACCTGCAAGCCGGATTACTACAAGTGGAACCAGTGGCTGTTCCTGCGCATGCTGGAAAAAGGCATTGCCT
>CAMLME010000110.1 GCA_946481235.1 uncultured Methylobacillus sp.
ACCTGATCGACCTGCGCAATTCGGGCGACACCGCCGGCGACAAAAGCCGCGTGGTCGGCTACGGCGCATTCGCATTCACCGAGGCAGACAATGACTGATACCGCCCAGGGGCCGATTTTGATTGCACTGGCGCGTGGCGCGATTGCCGAGCATCTTGGCATCACACCGCTACCCCCGGTGAAAGGGGGCGGCTGGTTGGAAGAAGCAGGTGCCACCTTCGTGACGCTGACCCAGCAGGAACGGCTGCGCGGCTGCATCGGCAGCCTGCAGGCCCACCGTCCTCTGCATGAGGATGTGCGCGCCAATGCAGTAGCCGCCAGCTTTCGCGATCCGCGGTTTCCGCCCCTGACGGTGGAGGAATTCGTTTATACGCAGGTGGAAGTCTCGCTGCTGTCGCCGCAGGAGCCGCTGGCGTTCACCGATGAATCCGACGCGCTGGCGCAAATGCGTCCGGGTATCGACGGCATCGTGCTGGAATACGGCCGGCTCCGCGGAACATTCCTGCCGCAAGTGTGGGACCAATTGCCGCGGACGGAAGATTTCATCGCTCACCTCAAGGTCAAGGCCGGATTGCCTGCCTCTTTCTGGGCGGAAGAAATCCGGCTGTCGCGCTACACCGTAGCCAAATGGCGGGAATCAGATTTCGCGGAAATCGAGCGATGAACGACACCATCGACATTCTCGACCGCTACCCCGCTCGCTACTGGCACAAGCTGGACGACGAGCGCATCCAGTGCGATCTGTGTCCGCGCGACTGCAAGCTGCACGAAGGCCAACGCGGAGCCTGCTTCGTGCGGGCGCGCGTCGGCGACGAAATGGTGCTGACCACCTACGGCCGCTCCTCGGGGTTTTGCATCGACCCCATCGAGAAAAAGCCGCTGAATCATTTTTACCCGGGTTCCAGCATCCTGTCGTTCGGCACTGCCGGCTGCAACCTGGCATGCAAGTTCTGCCAGAACTGGGATATCTCCAAATCGCGTGATTTCGACCGCCTGGCAGACCAGGCCGGGCCGGAAGCCATCGCGCTGTCAGCGCAGGCAAACGGCTGCAAAAGCGTGGCTTTCACCTACAACGACCCGGTAATTTTTGCCGAATACGCGATGGACGTCGCCGATGCCTGCCATGATGTCGGTGTGCAGGCTGTGGCGGTCACCGCCGGCTATATGCACGACCAGCCGCGGCGCGATTTCTACGCCAAGATGGATGCGGCCAACGTGGATCTGAAAGCCTTTACCGAAGCGTTTTACTACAAGCTCACCGGCGCGCATCTGCAGCCGGTGCTGGACACGCTGCAATACCTGAAACATGAAACCAAGGTTTGGTTCGAGATCACCACGCTGCTGATCCCCGGCTGCAACGACTCCGACACCGAGGTCGGCGCCATGTGCGACTGGATCGCAAAAGAGCTGGGCACCGATGTCCCGCTGCATTTCACCGCTTTCCATCCGGATTACAAAATGACGGATCTGCCATCCACGCCACCGGCAACGTTGACGCGCGCCCGCAACATCGGCCTTTCGGCCGGCCTGCAATATGTCTACACCGGCAATGTGCACAACACCGAAGGGGGCACCACCTTTTGCCCGCACTGCCATAGCGCATTGATCGTGCGCGACTGGCACCTGATCGAACGCTACGACCTGACCGACTCAGGCTGCTGCGCGCAATGCGGAACGGCCATCGCCGGACGGTTCGGCAAATTCTCCAGCCAGTTCGGTCGACGCCGCATCCCGCTCCATATCGCAAGAGTCTGAATCACAAGGCTAATCCTCTCGCACTTGCCACTTCCACATAATGTAACTACAATTGTTACATTATGTGGATATCGCAATGAACAGCAGTAGTCGATTCGCCGTCAGCGTGCATGTGCTGGCCCTGCTTGCGCTAGAAGCCAGGCCTGTACCTTCGGCGTATATCGCCGGCAGTGTCAACACCAACCCTGTAGTGATCCGGCGCATCCTTGCGCTTTTGAACAAAGCCGGTTTTACCCATTCGACCCTGGGTGCTTCCGGCGGTACCACGCTGGCGCTTCCTGCAAGCAAAATCAATTTGCTGGATTTATATCGCGCTGTCGAAGAACCTGGCGTACTGAGCCTGCACCGCAGCAGCCCCAACCCGGCCTGCCCGGTGGGTCGCAATATCACTTCGATATTGGGCGGGATTTTCGAGCAGGCGCAGCTGGCCATGGAAAACGTCATCGAAGCGATGACCTTGCAAGACGTTCTGGATCAGTTGAACGCTGCGCAAAGCCCTCGCTGATTTTTTTTGCCATGATATGTAACAGTTATTGTTACTTTTTTTAAAAGGAGAAACACCATGAAGATCGCATTGATTGGAGCTACCGGAAACATCGGCCGTCATATCGCCCAGGAGGCCGTCCGACGCGGCCATACCGTAACGGCTGTTGTGCGAGAGGCAAAACCGCTACCGCCGGAATTGAATGGAATACAAACCGTCGTCGCCAGCCTGGAAAATCAGGCCGCACTGGTCGAAGCAATCCGCGGCCACGACGTGCTGGCCAGCGCTTACGGTCCCGGCACTTCGGGTATCGATTCCATTATCGACGTGGCCCATACCCTGGTTGCCGCCGCACGTGCGGCCGGGGTCCGACGTCTTGTTGTCGTTGGTGGCGCAGGCAGCCTGGAGGTTGCGCCGGGATTGCAACTGGTGGATACGCCCGATTTTCCGGCACCCTACAAGCCCTATGCATTGGCCCATCGCGAGGCGTTGGCGGTTTTCAAGGCGGCGGACGATCTGGAGTGGACATTCTTTTCGCCTGCGGCGGAAATCGGGCCGGGCGAGAAACGCGGCAACTTCCGTACCGGTATCAAAACACTGATTACCGCCAATGGACGCAGCCAGATTTCCTATCCTGATTATGCCGATGCCTTCGTGAACGAAATCGAGCAGCCTCGGTTCATCAAGCAGATTGCAACGGTAGCCTATTGAAGAGTTCCTTCATCACTGGATGGATAAAGGATCAATCCGTTGTCAGTGCTCGCCGGTCAGCGGTACGAACCTGACCGGCAACACTTCCTGCCGATGCACGGCGCCTTGTTCATCCTTGACGATCAGCAGCAACTCCTGCGTGGCATACGCCTGACCCAAGGGGATGATCATGCGCCCGCCCGGCTTCAACTGGTCCAGCAACGGCTGCGGTACATGGCTGGCTCCGGCGGTGACGATGATGCCGTCGTAGGGCGCATGCTCGACCCAGCCGTGATAACCGTCGCCTTGTCGCACGTGCACATGGCGATACCCTAAGGCCTGCAAAATTTCGGCGGCCTGGCTGGCAAGCGGTTCCACGATTTCGATGGAATACACTTCCGCGCCGGTCTCGGCGAGCACAGCCGTCTGATAGCCGCAGCCGGTACCGATTTCCAGCACGCGACTGCCGGGCTTGAGCTTGAGCAGATCGGTCATGAAAGCAACGATATACGGCTGGGAAATCGTTTGCCCGTAACCGATGGAAAGCGGGCGATTCAGATAGGCGAAATCCTGCTCGACCTCGGGTACGAAGCGATGTCGCGGGACACGGCCTAGCGCATCGAGCACCGCAGAAGCTATTGCCGGTGTTCCATCCGGTGCCGAATTAAGCTCCTCGGCCATGGCCTCCACCTCGGCGACCATGGCGCGGCGTGCTCTGGAAAAGGCGGCTTCCTCGCGGCCGCCGGGGTCGGAGTGCATACGTCAGGTTTACTGGAAGCCGGGCTTGCGTCGCGCCGGAATCAGATCCATGGCTGCCAGTTGCTCGTGCAGGTCGTGCACGGAATATTTGCTGTAATCCTTGGCGACTTCCTTGAGTTCGAAGCCATTGTTGCGGTGCAATTCGTCGCGCAGCATGCCGAGCATGCGATTATCCGCGGTCACCACCACGCGGACAGCACCTTCGTTGCGTGCGAGATTATGTGTTTCGCCGACGACCGATTGCACAAAGCGACGCTCGTATTCGGCACGGTGCTGATTGCGGTGATCGTCGTAGCGATGTACCCCCCCGCCTCCGCTGCTGCGATTGCTGCCGCTCCTGCCATCCGACCACAGCTCCTTGCCTGCGGCCTCCTGTTCGGGATTGGTCAGGGTTTCATGCTCGACCATGCGCGGACTGGATTCGTATTCGGGAGTGTCGGCCTCACGCAAGCTGAAAAAACGGGCACGTGAACCGTTGGCGACGACGACGATGGTATTCATCATAGGAATTCCTCCGTATGAGGTTGGCGAATAGGGCGTTTGGGATCGTACTTTCTGTCGGGGCAGTGATAGAGAAACGCGGGTAAAAAGTGTTTCCTGCGTGTTTTAATGATAGGCTTCTTTTGCAATAATTCAAGAACACAAGTTCATCTTTTTGAATTGAAAAATCCCCTTTTCAATCAGGCATTAAAAGGTTAACCATGATCTACAAAGGCAGCTGCCATTGCGGCAAAATTGTCATCGAGGCCGAAGGCGAACTCGACCAGGCCATACAATGCAATTGTTCGATCTGCAGCAAGAAGGGCTCCCTGCTGTGGTTCGTGCCGCGCACCAACATGCGCCTGCTGACGCCGGAAGAAAATCTCGCTACCTACACCTTCAACAAGCACGTCATCCAGCATCATTTCTGCCCGACTTGCGGCTGCGCGCCCTTCGCCGAAGGCACCGGACCGGGTGGCGAAGCAATGGCGGCGATCAACGTGCGCTGCCTGGACGATGTCGATTTGTCCGGGCTCAAAATCGTTCCCTATGACGGACGGAGCAAATGATGGGCACCCTGCCATCGCTGCTGCAACACACGTTTCCGCGCCTTGACGATGGTGCGCCCCAGGACTTGAGCCAATATGCGGGCAAGGTGCTGTTGGTCGTCAACACCGCCAGCTATTGCGGGCTGACGCCGCAATATGCCGGATTGCAGCAGCTATATACCGGATACAAAGAGCGCGGGCTGGTCGTACTCGGCTTTCCATCCAATGAATTCGGCGCGCAGGAGCCTGGCAGCGAGCAGCAGATCGCCGAATTCTGCAGCAGCTTTTACCATGTCGATTTTCCGATGTTCGGCAAGACCACCGTTACCGAAGGCCAGGCCAATCCGTTTCATAAAATGCTGGGTGAAACGACGGGCGACTGGCCGAAATGGAATTTCCACAAATACCTGATTGCACGCAATGGCAATGAAGTGCAAAGCTTTTCCAGCATGGTCGCGCCGGACGATCCGGCGCTCCTGGCGGCTATTGACCGTTTGCTCGAAACCCCGAACTAACCCGGATTCCCATCGGCGCGCGGTTTGATATAGAGGGGAAGATTGCGATAGGCCCAGATGCCGAAACATGCCAGCCAGAGGGCCGCAGCGCATAGATACAAATGGCTGCGCGCGACGAACTCCATGCCCGGCATATCGGCGATGATGCGCACAACCACCACTCCCTGGAATGCCAGATAAATCCCCCAGGCCAGGCCATCGGCCACCAGCGGGCGCCCCGAATGGCCCAGCGTCACCCGGCTGATCATCCCCAGCACCATGGACGAGAAATAGCCGATGACCAATGCGTGCAACGGCGCCTTGGCGAGAATGACATAACCTGCCAGCAGCGCCAGGCTTTGCGCGCTGTACAGCAGCAGCGCGATACCCAGCCAGGCGAAACCGATGTGCAGCATCGCCAGCAAAGGCTGCACGAGACTGGCGCGCAGCCGCCATGCCCAGCTCATGTAAAGCGCGGCGGCCGCCATTGCCAGATCGGGCAGCCATAACCAGGCGGCCAGTCCGGTCACCTCGAATATCATATGCAGCAGCGCAGCGGTGGGCATCAGCATCAGCGCCCAGTTGGGACGCACGATGTGGTAGTCGGGAATCACGTTGGCGGAAAAGAACGGAATCATGCGATGGCTGATCGCGAAGAAGATCGGAAACAGGAACAGCCATACACCGCCGCTTTTCGCCAGCGCGATCGGCAAGGCAAACCCGCCGAACTGGCCGAGAAACCAGCCTGCCGCCAGCAGCCAGCCGATTGCCAGCATGATGCTGGTGATGCGCGCATGTCGCTTGTCGGGATGCTGCGCCTTGAAATAGACGCGCAGCAAGCCGGCCAGCGCAACACCCCATCCTGCCAGAAACAGCAGCGCGGATAACGCCAGCAGCCATCCCCACACCAGCCCGGCATACAACACCAGGATGCCGACAAACATCAGCAGGAATCCGGG
>CAMLME010000111.1 GCA_946481235.1 uncultured Methylobacillus sp.
ACACCAGCCCGGCATACAACACCAGGATGCCGACAAACATCAGCAGGAATCCGGGAACGTAATAGCGCCGCTCCACCTCTTCGCCATTCATCCAGCGCGGATAGGTCGTCATCAGGAATCCGAAAATCAGGAAAGGAAATACCCCGTACAGCATCAGGAAGGCATGCGCATCGGGCGGTGCCACACTCCACACGATGGGCGCATAGAAACCGCCGTAACGCCCGGCGAGATCGGCCAGCCACCACACCATCACCAGCACCGATTGCAGCACCCCGCCAAAAAAGAACATGCGATGCGGCGCGGCACTGAATGTCATCCAGGTATTCCGTTTCATTGCGGTTATCCTCCGGTATGCGGGGTTGCGCGATGCTGCTGCGCATGTTCGACGGCGAATTCGTAAAGATCGACCAGGTCTTCCCGGCTGACATCGATCACGCCATCCATCCTGCCCAGCGCCCAGCCGAAATCCTCTTCGTTCAATTCCGGATACGGCTTATGCGCGCTCTGCATGAACTGCTGGTGATGCGGGTGGTGCGTATGGCGCAGCGGATATCGCCGGCCGGGAATGAGGTTGTTGATCAGCAGCGCCAGCAGCAGGATGGTACCCGCATTGATTGCGACCACATAGCAGAACTGCCACCCCAGTTCATGAACGGCCGGCCCACCGAGAATGGCAATCATCGCGGTGCCGGCACTGGGCGGATGCAGGCAGCGCAGAAAATACATGCCGGCAATCGCCAGCGCAACCGCTGTCGCCACGGCAATGGCAGGAACAGGTATCCACTGCGCGCAGGCCACACCGACACTCGCCGCCAGGAGATGCCCGCCGAAAATCGGCCAGGGCTGTGCCATCGGGCTGTGCGATACGGCAAAAACCAGGCAGGTCGAAGCGCCCATCGAGGCCAGCACCAGCACTTTCAACGGGATGCTTGACGAGGCGAAATGGATTTCTGCCATCAGCGCAAAAATGGCGACAAATGCGCCCAATACCGAAAATATCTTTTCTCGGGTCAGCGTGGGCGCAACCTGCTCCCTTTTGAAAGAGAGGAACATTTCTTTGAATTTCATAACGGGAACAGTGGGATTCCGGAAGCAGCCACAAATTTTCCTTGGGATTTTTATGGGCAGCAATTAAGATGTAAAAATAATACATCTACGATAACATAATGACCCCGGTTGAATCAAACCGGTGCATCATGAGTCGATAGTTCATTCGGGGAGGAAGTGCGCGTGGGCCAGCTCAACATCATCCAGCTATTGCCAAGATTTCACCTTTTCAGCGCGCTCGATAGCGAGCAGTTGGCCTATGTAGCCAACGAAACGCAGCACCAGACCATTCCTCGCGGCGGCATTGTCTTCAATCGCGGCGATACCGCGCATGGCCTGTTCATGCTGATTGCAGGCCAGGTCAAGCTGGCCGTCAACTCGCCGCAAGGCACCGAAAAAGTCATCGGCATCATTGGCCCGGGAGAAAGCTTCGGCGAGGCGATCATCTTTCTCGACCAGGCATCCTTCCCCATCTACGCCCAGGCAACCACGGATTCACAGTTGCTGCTGATCCCCAAGCAGGTGATATTCAACCTGCTCGAGCGCGACATGACGGTCTCGCGCAAGATGCTGGCCGGCCTTTCGGTGCGCAACCGGCAACTGGTACAGGATATCGAATCGGTGGCGCTGCTCACCTCCACCCAGCGGCTGATCGGCTATTTGCTGCAGATCAGCGCCGGCGCAAGTGCCACCGGCCACGTCACCCTGCCCGCCAGCAAAACGATGATCGCATCGCTGCTGAACCTCACGCCCGAGACGCTTTCCCGCACCATGCTGAAACTGCAGCAACAAGGGCTGATTGAAGTGAACGGCAAGGAAATCACCATCATCGACCTGATCGGCCTGCGCGAGTACGGCACCCTGGGTTGAAATGACGGGGCTGAAATGACGGATCCGCTCCCTTCTTGACCTGAATCAAAGGAATATTTCGCCCGACGCGTTAGCGTTTGTCCTTGCCAGTGAGGTACACGGAAAAGGACAGGCTCATCATGAACACCAAGACGCAGCGCATCAAGGATCCCGTCACCATGGGCGAATTGATAGACCTCATCGAGGAAACACATCACACCTTCACTCGCACGGAGTTGAGCCGCATTGCAAACCTGATGGAAGACCCGTCGTTTGCCGAACATCCCCATTTTGAAGACATCCGGCAATGTTTCAGCACGCTTCGGGCCGACCTGGAGCCGCACATGTCGAAAGAGGAATTCATTCTTTTTCCGTACATTACGGCACTGGAAGCCGATCCCGCCAGTCCGCCGGAATCCTGCTTCGGCAGCGTTTCCCATCCTATCCGGGCTATGCGCTTTGAACATATCGCCATGGTCGGCATGCTGGAAACCCTGCGAGAACTGACGGAGCAATATCGCCCGGCGGCCGAATGCGACCCGCAAATTTTTCTCATCTTTGCCGCACTGGCAGCACTCGACGCCGACCTTGTGGAGCATATGCACTGGGAAGATAACGTACTGTTTCCGCGCGCGCTGCAACTGGAAAGCAGGATCGCCAGCAGCAAAAACCCTGATGACCTCGTCTAGCGCGTCATCTGCGCATAGAGCAATGGCAGCTCCCGCGGCAATTCCTCCGGATCGCGGATGACCGCATACCCCCCGATGCCGAACAGGT
Organism: uncultured Methylobacillus sp.; assembly: GCA_946481235.1. The sequence goes on from CAMLME010000111.1 coordinate 2,674, forward strand.
GCGGCAGATAATCGTTGGCCTCACGGTCTATGGTCACACAGAACGGCCTCAGGCCCATTTTGCGCGCTTCCACCAGCGCCACTCGCGTATCCTCGATGCCATAGCGCCCTTCATACTGGTCCAGATCATTCGGTTTGCCGTCGGTCAGCAATAACAGCAGGCGTTCCTGGTTTTTCTGTTTCGCCATGATCGCGCTGGCATGCCGGATTGCGGCGCCCATGCGCGTGTAATAGCCGGGCTTGATCGCCGCAATGCGGCCGCGCACCTCGCCGCTGTAGCGCTCGTCGAACCCCTTGAGATGATGGAAACGGACATGCCCGCGCCGCAGCGAAGAGAACCCATGCAGCGCGAACCGGTCCCCGGTGGCGGACAGCGCTTCTGAAAAAAGGAACAGGCTGTCGCGGATCACGTCGATCACGCGCGCATGGTCTGAGGCGTAGGCATCGGTCGAGAGCGACAGGTCCGCCAGCAGCAGACAGGCCAGATCGCGCTGGCGGTTGACTTGCGAACGGTAAAGGCCGCGCTGGGCGACCACACCCCCGGTCACGCGATCCGCCTCCTGCTGCACCCATTGATCAAGGTCGATTTCTTCGCCGTCGTGCTGCGCGCGTTGCCAGGTACGCACCGGCACCAACGCCTGGAACTGGCTGCGCAAGCGACGCGCCGTTCGGCGCAAATGTTGCGGCAGCTCCACCGGCTCTGCATCGCGCGCGATCATTTCCTGCAGGCGGCAGTACTCCGGGAGCAGGACCTGCTTTCTGTAGTCCCATTCCGGCAGCGGAATGCCCTCCCCCACTGGCGCGTCGTCCTCCCCGGCCGAAGGCAAATCGAGATCGAACCTGAGTCTTGCGGCGCTGGTCTTGCCATCGCGCGCGACTGTCAATTTGTCCATGTCCTCGGCTGCCAGCTTGGCGCTTTCGGTATCCTCGTCGTCGTCCTGTGGCCGGTTGACCTTGACGAATTCGCTCCAAGAAAACAGGCTTTCAGCACGGAACATCATCATGAACCCATCCTTGCCGTCGGGCATGTCGGTACGTTCGGCGAGATGCTTGCGGCGGCTGTTGGCTTCCTCCGTTTTTTCGGCGGGCTCGCGCTCGGGTGCGCCGTCGCCGGCATTGCTCCTGCCGGCCGGACTGACTGGCGGTTCAGGATGCGGCCACAACGGCACCGGCTGAAAAGAGCGTCGCGCCGCAGGCAGGACATCCACGCTGCCGGGATATTGAAGCGCCTGGCGAATGGCATGCTCCTGCGCGGCTTCGTCCGTCGGCAGTTGTTCAGGCGCGAAACGGAGCGGCAGCAATGCATCCACCAGTCGTTGATACCGTGCCTGTAGGCCGGGAAAGCGCTCCAGCGTATTCCGCGTCGCCTGCTGGTTGCGCACGATCCAGGGCTGGCTGTCGTTATTGTCTGCGGCGGACAAGGCGACCAGCCACAAATACAGGTCCCGGTTAAGGCTGCGCTCGGGGAAAAGGTCGATCTGCTCCGGCAGGCGCAGGGATTCCCGGTCGCGCCAGGCAAGTTCGACGCGCTCGCCGCTGCCGGCAATGCGCTCCATCCAGCGCCGACGTGCGCCGTGCCGCACTGCGGGGGCGGCGGCCAGGTTGAGCCCGGCATCTCCGCCTAATGCGCGAAACAAAATGCCCGCGCTCTTGCGGATGTCGTCCAACCGCACCGCTGCTTCCGCATGCCGCTGGCTGGCGGCGCGGGTGACCAGTTTATGCCAGAGTCCGCCGACGACTTCTTCCATGTCAGGCCTCCATCAAAGGAATGATGCGACGAGTCGTGCCGCTTCGGCGTGCAAGCTCGCGATCGGATTTATCGAGTGCAGCAGCGCCGCTCTGCCATTGCAGCGGGATGCCGTGCGGCCCATCCTGCTGGGCATCATGGCAAGCGCTGATGCAGCTCGCGCACTGTGTGCAGGCAAACATGTGGCGCTTGATCGTGCGGGGCTTGAGCCGCATCGGACAGGCGTTGTCGCAGGCACTGGTGCAGTCCTGGCATGCGCTGGAGAGCGTGCGGTCGAAGCTGACCACTAGCGCCTGGCGGTTCGCCATCCACGCCAGGCTCTGGAACAATCCCGCCGCGCAGCCGAATCGGCAGAACAGGTGCCGGGCCAGCGTGAACTCGATCAGGAACAGGCCGGTGCCGACGCCGATAAAGAGCGTCTGATTGCGTGTCAGCGTGCCGTGCCAGAGGTTGCTGTAAATCTCCATCGGCGACAGCAGATAGGTCAGCAGCACGGTTGCCCAGACAAAAGCGAACAGCAGCGCCAGGGGCAGCAGCACGACCCACCAGCCCGGATGTTGCGGCAGCGGTGGAGCGCCCTTGTCCTGCACGGGCAGGACGTCGGTATCCCAGACACTGTGCTTGCCGATGGCGCGCCGGCTCAGCTGGTTGAGCGTCTCCACCACGGAGAAATGCGGGCACAGCCAGCCGCAATACAGGCGTCCGTATTTGTATGAAACCCATAGCGCCGTACCGATGATGCCGGCGATCGGCAGAAACCCGCGCAGCACGATATTGGCGCCCGCTTCCAGAGGCGTGATTTCGCCTGCAATAAGCGCATCCAGCCCCAGCGTCCAATCCATGCCGAAAAAGATGAAATGGCCGAGATCGAGGTCGAGCCGGAAAAGATCGAACAACGGCGTCAACACGAACAACACGAAAAAGCCGCCCTGCACCAGCCGACGGCGGGTTTGCAGGCTGCTGCCGGTCAGGGCAAGCTCATCTGCCGAAGGTGGCATCGATGACTTCCTGCAGGGCAACCGCCGTATCGGGGTCGTCGGTCAGCGTCTCGACCAGTGCCGCACGGCAGGCCACCAGCGGATCGCAGCCGTCGCGAATTAGAGTTGCGGCGTAAACCAGCAAACGGGTGCTGGCGACCTCTTCCAGGTCGTGATCGCGCAAGGTACGGAACGCATTGGCAATCGAAACCAGCCGCTTCGCCACCATCGTATCGACGCCCGTTTCGCCGATCAGGATGACTTCTTCCTGCGCCGGGTCGGGAAAGTCGAAGGTCAGCGACACGAAGCGTTGCCGCGTCGAGGGCTTCATGCCCTTGAGGAAATTCTGGTAGCCCGGGTTGTACGATACGACCAGCATGAAGCCGGGCGCCGCCTGTAGCGTCTCGCCGGTACGGTCGATCGGCAGGATGCGGCGGTCGTCCGCGAGAGGATGCAGCACCACCGTGGTGTCCTTGCGCGCCTCGACCACTTCGTCCAGATAGCAGATGCCGCCCTCGCGCACCGCGCGAGTCAGCGGGCCGTCGGTCCAGATGGTCTGACCGTCGCCGATCAGATGGCGCCCGACGAGGTCGGCCGCGGTCAGGTCGTCGTGGCAGGCCACGGTATACAGCGGCAGGCCGAGACGCGCGGCCATGTGCGCGACGAAACGCGTCTTGCCGCAACCGGTCGGCCCCTTGATCAGCAGCGGCAGGCGGTTGCGCCAGGCGCGCTCGAACAGGTCGACCTCGCT
>CAMLME010000112.1 GCA_946481235.1 uncultured Methylobacillus sp.
GTGCTGGTGATGGTGGAGATTTCCGACGTTATTTTCGCGGTGGATTCGATCCCGGCGATCTTCGCGGTCACGACGGATCCATTTATCGTGTTCACTTCTAACATCTTTGCGATTCTTGGTTTGCGCGCGCTGTACTTCCTGCTGGCGGATATTGCCGACCGCTTCCATCTGCTCAAGTACGGTGTGGCGATCGTGCTGGTGTTCGTCGGGATCAAGCTGCTGATTGCGGATTTCTACCATGTGCCGGTGCTGCTGTCCTTGTCGTTGGTCGCGGTGATCCTGGCGGTATCGATCGCGGCCAGTCTAATAGCCACACGGACTAAGGAAGTTAAAGCCTAAATCCTTTATAATTACGGACTTTTTTCGAAGGGCTTAACTCGACATGGCATTCACCAATGTGCCGACCGGCAAGGACGTACCCAACGATTTCAATGTCATTATTGAAATCCCGATGCAAGGCGATCCGGTCAAATACGAAGTGGACAAGGAAACCGGCGCGATTTTCGTCGATCGTTTCATGGGCACATCCATGCAGTATCCGTGCAACTACGGCTACATTCCGCATACGCTGTCCGAAGACGGCGATCCGGTGGACGTTCTGGTGATTACGCCGGTGCCGCTGATCCCGGGCGTGGTGGTGCGCTGCCGTCCGCTAGGTATGCTGAAGATGACCGACGAAGCAGGTCCTGACGCCAAGGTGCTGGCCGTGCCGGTGGACAAGGTGTGCGGCCTGTACAGCCACTTCAAGGACTACAACGACGTTTCCGCCTGGCGCCTGACCATGATTTGCCACTTCTTCGAGCACTATAAGGATCTCGACAAGGGCAAGTGGGTGAAGGTCGATGGCTGGGAAGGTATCGAAGCTGCGCGCCAGGAGATTCTCTCCGGCGTCGATCGTTACAACAGCGCCGAAGACAAGCCGGCGTTCTGAGCAATATTGTTTCAAGCTGAAACGCCCGGCTTATGCCGGGCGTTTTGTTTTTCAGCCCCGCTTTTGCATGCTTCCTCCTCACCACATTTTGCGTTAAGCTAGCCCATCCCCATTGGGGGTGTTTCCTGCAACACCCAAGCGGTCTCTGACTTTCCCTGCTGGATTCTGCGCGGGGTTGTTTAATGCGCATGGAGGGGTAGGGCTTTAAATGTCGAAGAAAATCAAAAACGCGTTTTACGCGCAATCCGGCGGCGTGACGGCCGTTATCAATGCATCCGCCTGCGGCGTAATCCAAACCGCGCGCAAGCATTCGGACAAGATCGGCAAGGTCTATGCCGGCCGCAACGGCATCATCGGCGCGCTGACCGAAGACCTCATCGATACCAGCAAGGAATCCGACGAAGCCATCGCGGCCTTGCGCTACACGCCTTCCGGCGCATTCGGCTCCTGCCGCTACAAACTCAAGAGCCTGGAAACCAATCGCCGCGAATACGAACGACTGATCGAAGTTTTTCGCGCGCACGACATCGGTTTTTTCTTCTATAACGGCGGCGGCGACTCCGCCGATACCTGCTACAAGATTTCCCAGCTTTCCGAGACGATGGGCTATCCGGTTCAGGCCATTCACGTGCCCAAGACCGTGGACAACGACCTGCCGATTACCGACAACTGCCCGGGTTTCGGCTCGGTGGCCAAATACATTGCCGTTTCCACGTTGGAAGCCAGCTTCGATGTGCGTTCGATGTGCAAGACCTCCACCAAGGTTTTCGTCATCGAAGTGATGGGCCGCCATGCCGGCTGGATTGCTGCCGCGGGCGGACTGGTGGAAGACTACGGCTTCCCGGTAGTGATTCTTTTCCCGGAAATCGAATTCGACCCCGAAAAATTCCTCGCGCAAGTGGACAAGAAGGTGAAGAAACACGGGCATTGCACGATTGTGGTGTCTGAAGGCTGCCATTATCCGGACGGCAAGTTTATTGCCGAGCAGGGAATCAAGGACGTATTCGGCCACGCGCAGCTGGGCGGCGCGGCCCCTATCGTCGCCAACATGATCAAGAATGCCCTGGGGCATCGCTATCACTGGGCCGTGGCGGATTACCTGCAACGCGCCGCGCGGCACATCGCTTCAAAAACCGATGTCAAGCAGGCTTACGAGCTGGGCAAGGCGGCGGTCGACCTGGCGCTCAAGGGCAAGAACTCGGTGATGCCGGCGATCATTCGCGTGTCCAACGAACCCTACAAATACAAGATCGGCCACGCCGAGCTGAAAGACGTCGCCAACGTGGAGAAGTTCATGCCGCTCGACTTCATCAGCAAGGACGGTTTCGGCATTACCGAGCAGTGCAAGCGTTACCTGCGCCCGTTGATTCAGGGCGAGGATTACCCGAAGTATGAGGGCGGCCTGCCGGTCTATGTGTCGCTAAAGAACGTGGCTGTCGAACGGCGGCTGCCGGAATTCAGTTTGTAAGTGTATTGCCGCCGTCTTTCGACGGCGTTTTTTTGTTCGATTCAGGAAAGGTAGTTTGGACGTGATCTAAGAAGAGGGTTTGGGCTGACCCATGACTCGGCCTTGTCATCGAAGGAGGAGATGTTGATGTCGGAAAGTATCATGTTTGCTTTGGCATGTGCTGTACTCGCAATCATCTACGGCGGTGTGACGATTATGTGGGTATTGGCGCAACCTGCGGGAAATGCGCGAATGGTGGAAATCGCTTCGGCCATTCAGGAGGGCGCTTCCGCTTACCTTAACCGGCAGTACGGCACCATCGGGCTGGTGGGGTTGCTGTTGTTCGTGATCATCTGGGTAGCATTGGGGAGTCTGACGGCGATCGGTTTTGCGATTGGCGCGATACTTTCTGCGGCTGCCGGTTACATCGGCATGAACATCTCGGTCCGCTCCAATCTTCGAACCGCGCAGGCGGCGCATAACGGCATCAATGCAGCGCTGAACGTGGCTTTCCGCGGGGGAGCCATCACCGGCATGCTGGTGGTGGGTCTTGGCCTGCTCGGTGTGGCCGGGTACTACCTGTTTCTTGTTCTGACGACGCCCGAAGGCGAGGCGGTCAATACCGGTCCGCTGGTGGGCCTGGCTTTTGGCAGTTCGCTGATTTCCATCTTCGCCCGTCTTGGCGGCGGGATCTTCACCAAGGGTGCCGATGTCGGCGCCGATCTGGTGGGCAAGGTCGAAGCCGGCATTCCCGAGGATGACCCGCGCAATCCTGCGGTGATCGCGGACAATGTGGGCGACAATGTCGGCGACTGTGCCGGCATGGCTGCCGACCTGTTCGAGACCTATGCCGTGACCATCATTGCGACCATGCTGCTCGGCGCGTTGCTGATGCCGGGGTCGGAAAACGCGCTGACCTATCCGCTGGTGCTGGGCGGTATCTCCATCGTGGCGTCGATTATCGGCACCTTCTTCGTCAAGGCGCGCGAAGGCGGCAAGATCATGAACGCGCTTTATCGCGGGCTGATCGTTTCGGGCGTGCTGTCAGCCATCGCTTTCTACCCGGTGACCAACTGGATGATGGGGGATAGCGGGCTGGGGTATTCGGCGATGAACATCTATCTCGCGGCGCTGATAGGCCTGGCCGTGACCGCGGCCATGGTGGTAATTACCGAGTACTACACCGCGACCGAATACGGGCCAGTGAAGCACGTGGCGGGCTCTTCCACCACCGGCCATGCCACCAACATTATCGCCGGCCTCGGTATCTCGATGAAAGCCACGGCCGCGCCGGTCATGGTGATATGCCTCGGTATTCTGGGCGCACATTATCTTGCCGGCTTGTACGGTATCGCGATTGCCGCGACCGCGATGCTGTCGATGGCCGGCATCATCGTTGCGCTCGACGCATATGGCCCGATCACCGACAACGCCGGCGGCATCGCCGAAATGGCGCACCTGCCCAAGGCCATCCGCGACATTACCGACCCGCTGGACGCCGTCGGCAACACCACCAAGGCGGTCACCAAGGGCTACGCCATCGGTTCGGCAGGTTTGGCTGCGCTGGTGCTGTTCGCCGATTTTACGCACGCGCTGGGCGTGCACAGCGGGGTCGAAACCACATTCGATCTCTCCAACCACATGGTCATCATCGGCCTTTTCATCGGCGGCATGATTCCCTACCTGTTCGGTGCAATGGCGATGGAGGCAGTAGGCCGCGCGGCTTCTTCGGTCGTGGTGGAAGTGCGCCGCCAGTTCAAGGAAATGCCGGGCATCATGGACCATACCGAGAAGCCGGATTACTCGCGTGCGGTGGATATGCTGACCAAGGCCGCCATCAAGGAAATGATCGTACCTTCGCTGCTGCCGGTGCTGGCCCCGATCCTCGTGGGCAAATTCCTCGGCGCGCAGGCGTTGGGCGGCTTGCTGATCGGCACCATCGTCACCGGCTTGTTCGTCGCCATTTCGATGACGGTAGGCGGTGGCGCATGGGATAACGCCAAGAAGCACATCGAAGACGGCCATCACGGCGGCAAGGGTTCCGATGCGCACAAGGCGGCGGTGACCGGCGACACGGTAGGCGACCCGTACAAGGACACGGCCGGCCCGGCGATCAATCCGCTGATCAAGATCATCAACATTGTGGCGCTGCTGATCGTGCCTATCCTTTAATCGAACAGCTGCAAAAATGGCCTGCCCGGGAAACCCGGCAGGCCATTTTATTGCACGTGTTCAGGCTGTTTTTGTAGCGTCGAAATGCCCGACAAGTTCCTGCAGCTCGGCAGAAGTTTCCAGCAATTCGCCAACAGATTGCTGGACTCGCAGGATACTGTCGCCATTGCCATTGATGAGCGTTGAAATATGCTCCATGTTTTTGGCGACGTCTTCAGTTGCGGTCGATTGTTCGTTGGTCGCGCTGGCGATATGCGAAGCGGCATCGGTCACCGACTGGCTGGCAGCCGTGATCTGTTGAAGGCTGGCATTGCTCTGCTGCAGCATGTCGATGCCCTGCTCGACTTCCTGGACGGCATCGCTCATGGAGGCCACGGCAGACAGGGCCGTCTTCTGGATTTCGCCGACGATTTGTGCAATATGCGAGGTGCTTTCCGAAGTGCGTTCAGCCAGACTGCGCACTTCGTCTGCCACCACCGCAAAGCCGCGCCCCTGTTCGCCTGCGCGCGCCGCTTCGATCGCGGCATTCAGGGCCAGAAGATTGGTCTGATCGGCAATCTCCCGGATGACGTTTGTGACGAGCCCTACCTTGGCAATGGACTCGCTCAGTTCATTCAGCGTCTTGTTGCTTGTCTGGACGATCTGCACTACGCGCGAGACCGATTCCAGGCTGCGCCTCATCTGGACATTGCCTTCATTGACTATCAGCAGGGTTGACCGGGCGGAGCTTGCCGCTTCGTCGGTGCTGTCCGCCACTTGAGTGACGGAAGTGCTCACTTGCTCGATCGCAGCGCTGACATTCGCAACGCGGTCCTGTTGTTCTTCCGAGTGGGCTGCGACGTGTGCCACCTCCTGCTGCAGGTCGTCGCAGCGATTCTGCAAATTGGCTGCCGCGCGCGATATTTCATCGATGATCACGCGCAGATGCGTTTGCGTATACGCCACAGACGAAACCAGCTGGCCGGAAAGGTCATTACCATCGATTGCAATATCGTTATCGAGATTTCCCTGTGCGATCTGGTCGAAAAATTGAATGGCTTGTAGCAACGGACCGCACATCGTCCGACTCAGGAACATGCTTGATGTCACGGCAAGTAGAGCCTCCGTAAATATTAGCGCAACGGCTAATCCCAGCATGCCGCTAGCGCCAGCGAACGCTGCCACGGCGGTCAGCGCTACCATCGTTGAGGCAAACACCGCATAGCGCGTGCGGAAGGAGTAGCGGTAGACCATATCCATCAGCCCGCGGCGTTTGAGGGTTCTTTTTTTGTCCTTGACCTGGCGATACAGCTGTTCGGCAGCTTCCACTTGTTGCCGCGATGGTTCTCGGCGTACCGACATGAAGCCGATGGTCTGGTTGTTCTTGCGCAAGGGCACCACCATCGCATCCACCCAATAATGATCGCCGTCCTTACGGCGGTTCTTTACGATGCCGCGCCATGGCCGCCCTTGTTTTACTGTCTCCCACAGGTCTTTGAAAGCTTCTGCTGGCATGTCTGGGTGACGCACGAGGTTATGGTTCTTGCCGTAGAGTTCTGCCTTGCTGAAGCCGCTCATTTCGATGAATGCC
>CAMLME010000113.1 GCA_946481235.1 uncultured Methylobacillus sp.
CAGTGCGTCATCCAGTATGCCGAAGCGACGGTCGGGCAGGAATGTCCGGCAAGCTTCACCGCATCGAGATAGCGGTATTCGATAACACCGTCATCCACCGCCCCCAAAAATTCAGCCAGCGGGTCATACAGCCGGATGGCGGGAATATCATCGAAAAAGGCCGGATAGTGCATTGCGCTCAAACGTCGGCAGGCATGCGCGGATGCATCAATATCTGCGACAGAGGCTGCTCCCGTTGCAGAAGATCGGCCAGCGTGTATTTTTCCAGCACGGTGAACAGCGCCGTCTGTGCTTCTCGCAAAATGCCGATGAGGTTGCAGGCGGATTGGATACAGCAGGAGCCCTGCCCTTCCAGGCAAGCCAGCAAACCGGTATCGCCTTCGGTGATACGAATGAGCTCGCCCAGGTTGATTTCATGCGGTTCGCGTGCGAGGCGCATGCCGCCGCCCTTGCCGCGTACCGTTTCAATAAAGCCCCCTTGCGCCAACTGGTGCACCACCTTCATCAGGTGGTTTTCGGAGATGCCGTACGCTTTCGCGATATCGGAAATCGTGACCAGGCCATCGCGCCGCAACCCCAGATAAATCAGGACGCGCATGGTGTAGTCGGAGAATGTGGTCAGATGCATAAGCCTTGTCCGCAAAAAGATGTATTTACAATATTGATTATAAAAATCCAGCGTGCTACATTATAGGTGCATTTTACTTACATCTTTAAGGATGTCCATGAAAACATGCAATGAATTGACCTCGCCGCGCGAAATCGCAGTGCGCGAGGCGCTACAAAAGGTGATCGACCCTGAAATCGGCGAAAGCATCGTCGACGTCGGCCTGATCTACGGGATTGAAGTGAACGACGATGCCATTAGCATCCGGATGACGATGACCTCTCCCGCCTGCCCGATGGGAGAAATGATACTGGACGAGGTGCATGCGGAACTGGTGCACGCGTTCCCGGAAGCCGAAATCGATATCGAAATGGTGTGGGAACCGGCGTGGAACCCCGACATGATCTCCCCCGAAGCCAAAGCGCGCCTCGGCTGGAAATGAAGCATCCATCACTGATTCATCCATCTTAAGGAGAGCAACAACATGAGCACACCGACCATCAAGGCCACCGTGGATGTCCGCAACATCATCCCGCGCGAACGTCACCCGCTGATTTTCGATACCTTCAAGCAACTCACGCCGGGCGAGGCGATGCTGCTGGTCAACGACCACGACCCCAAGCCCTTGTTTTATCAGTTCCAGGCCGAGCTGAGCGACTTCTTCAGCTGGGATTATGTCGAGCAAGGCCCGGAAGTCTGGCAAGTGCGTATCGGCAGAACCACGCCCTGCTGTGCCTGATTGAATCATGTCCCGCGACGTTCCGGTGCCGTACCGCATCCCGCTGCTGATCGCAGGCTTCATCAGCCTTGCGTTCGGCATCGGCACCGGCCTGTTGCGGCTGGGCTGGAATTTCCCCTTGCCCAACGGCGGCCTCGCGGCCTGGCATGGCCCGTTGATGGTATGCGGTTTTCTCGGCACGGTCATCGCGCTGGAGCGTGCGGTCGCCATCGGGCAGCGCTGGGCATATCTCGGGCCGCTGGCCGCGGCGCTGGGCGGATTGGCTTTGCTGGCCGGTTTCAACTGGCTTATCGGAGCGGGATTGATGGCGCTGGCAAGCGCCATACTTTTATTCGCCTCGCTTAATGTTTTCCTGCGCCAGCGCGCGCTGTTCACGCTTACGCTGCTGCTGGGCAGCGCGTGCTGGCTGCTGGGCAACCTGCTGTGGCTGCAAGGGCTGGCGTTCCCGCAGGTGGCGCCATGGTGGGCGGGCTTTCTGGTATTGACCATCGCCGGTGAGCGGCTGGAGCTCTCGCGCATGCTGCCGCCGTCCCCGACAGGCCGGGCGGCCTTCATCGCCATCGTTGCCTTATTCCTGCTCGGTGCGACCGTCGCCACGCTATCGGTGCCAAGCAATGTAGTCGTGCTCTCGGCATCGCTGCTGGCGCTCGCCATGTGGCTGCTGCGTCATGACATCGCGCGCAAAACCATCAGGCAGCAAGGTTTGACCCGATTCATCGCGGCCTGCCTGTTGTCCGGCTATGCCTGGCTGCTAATCGGCGGGCTGATCGGGCTGTGGTCGCCTATCCTTCAGCCGGGGTCGAGCTACGACGCCTTTCTGCATGCGGTCTTCGTCGGCTTCGTATTTTCGATGATCTTCGGCCATGCGCCGGTCATTTTTCCGGCGGTGGCACGGGTCAAAATTCCTTACCACCCCAGCTTCTACCTGCCTTTGATCGTACTCCACGCCTCGCTGATTGCCCGCGTTGCCGGCGATCTACTCCAAATTCCGCATTGCCGCAGCTTAGGCGGCGCACTCAATGGCGTGGCACTGGCGCTGTTTGTCCTGAGCACCATCGCTGCCGTCATTCGCGGTAAACGGCAGTCGTGAGCACTTATTTATTCAACCTCGTAAAATGAAAGGAAATACCATGTCCCAACCCCATGCGCACCTCCATCTGCAACCTGACCAGATCTATCCGTTCGATGCGCGCGGCATCGCCAAGCGTTTCCGTCACGCGGCCATTTTCGGCGCGCTGGATGCACTGACTTCCGGTGAAACCATGCGCTTCGTCAACGACCACGACCCCATCCCGCTGCTCAACCAGCTCACGCAACGCTATGGCGAAGCCGTTTCCATCCAGTACCTGCAGCGCGAACCCGGCCAGATCGTGATCGATTTCGTGCGTACCTGATGCCGCTGCCTTTACAGGTTGCCATCTCCCTGCTGGCGTTCGTCGCCGCCGCATGCCTGTTGCTGACAGGCAAGGTCGCGACGATTGCCGGCTATCACATCGTTTTCGCCGTCGGCATCCTGCCGCTGATCCTCGCGGCGATGGCGCATTTCATCCCGGTTCTCACACGTAGCGGCAACGTCGCCCGCGCCATCCGCTTCATCCCGCTTTTTGCATTGGCAGGCGGGGTCCTTGTCGTGCTGTATTTCACCTTTTTCCAATTCGTTCCGACCGGGCATTACCTCGGAGCCATCGTGTCGGGCAGCGCCGTCGTAGCCTTCACCCTCTGGGCCGTCCGCCTGCGTCGCAAAACACTGGGAACGCCGCACCCCGGCCTGGACTGGTATCTCGCGGCGCTTACGTGCCTGCTCATCGGACTATGCGCCATCCTCGCCGGTCACTGGTTGCCGGAACAGCGCGCCGCGCTTCGTATGCTGCATCTCCATATGAACACCCTCGGCTTCATTGGCATCACGGCACTCGGCACACTGCAAGTGCTGCTGCCCACCGTCGCGCAAAAGCCCGATCCGGACGCCGGCATCCGCATGCGCCTGCATTTGAAATGGATGGTCGGCGGGACACTGATCACCGCCGTCACCGTCGCCTGGCAACCGGCCTTTGCCTGGGTCGGGCTGGCCGTTCTCGCGTTTCCTCTGGCGGCCATCCTCGAAGCCTGGCTGCGCCTTTATCGCCACCGTATTTTCGCGCTCCATGGCGCAATACCCTCGTTGGCCGCCGCGCTGCTCGGCTACCTGATGGTGCTGGCACTCGGTGCCGCGAACGGCTATTTGCATGGCGGATTCACCCCGGTCGCGGCGTTCATCATCGCTTTCCTGATGCCGCTGGTAACCGGGGCTGTCAGCTATCTGCTGCCGCTATGGCTACGGCCGGGGAGACAGACCGAATGGCATCAGGCAATGCGCAGGAATATGGGGTTTGCCAGCGGTGTCCGTGCACTTCTCCTGCTTGCCGGAGGGCTGATGGCCGGCCTCGGCATCGAGGCCGGGTGGGCACTTGCGCTATTCGCCGTCGGCACATTCGTCGTCCAGGTCCTCCTTGCGCTGGCGCTGGCCCCGCAAGCCGCAGAGTAGCCGCGAACTCACGCGCCTCCCCGCAGTCAAAACCGGCGTGTAGGTATCCGGATGACCCAGGAAATTGGGGCGCCGCATCCAACAGTCACAGCCATGTGAAACACACGCTTCCGGATGGCGACCAACCCCGGTTTTCCCTCGAGGTCGTACGGCGACCGCATTTTTCGTGGAGGGAACAACCATGTCATTATCAATCAAGCATTGGCAAGATCCGCTAAACCTCGTGCTCGGCCTGTGGCTGATCGCCTCGCCCTGGGTGCTGTCGTACTCAGCGGAAACGTATGCCACCTGGAATTTCGTCATCATCGGCAGCCTGGTCGTCTTGCTCGCGGCTTCCGAGGTATTCATGCTCATGGCCTGGGAAGAATGGACGAGCGTGGCAATGGGCGTGTGGTTGATGGTGTCCCCATGGATCCTCGGCTTCAGCGCTGTCACGATGGCAATGTGGAACGCCGTGGCCGTGGGTCTCGTCGTCGCGGTGCTCGCACTGTGGGTCATTGGAACCGACAAGCAGATCCGCGGTGGCGGATGGTGGCATCCTGCCGCTTAATGGGCAAAGCTAAAACCAAAGGGGACAGGTCAGCCTGTCCCCTTTTTCTTGTGCCTCTTTTACCGTGGGAAGTTGCTCAAGGCAGGCTATGCAAACCTTCTAGCAGCTCCTGCGCTTCGCCGTTAATGATTCTTTGCGAGTTCTTGTCATTGCGGAATACAAGAGGCATAGACGCCGACTTCGCCAGTTTGGCTTCCTCGATGGCCTTGAGGATAAGGTCGTGCTGTGGTGATTTGGAACAAACCGGGTCGGCCTGTTCGGCGTCTCCAGTCAACAAATAGGTCTGGCAGCGGCAACCACCCAGATCCTTTTCCTTGTCCGGGCAGGTACGGCACGGCTCTTTCATCCAGTCGTCGCCGCGGTATTTGTTGAAGGCAGGAGACTCGTTCCAGATCCATTCGAGTTCAGCGCCATTGCTCACGTTCGGAAACTCCAGTCCGGGGAGAGACCTTGCCGAATGGCAAGGCAGCACATCCCCGTTTGCGGTCACAATCATGAACACCTCACCCCAACCGTTCATGCATTTCTTGGGACGGCCCGCGTAGTAATCCGGCACGACAAAGAATACTTTCATCTTGTTTCCGACACGCTCACGGAACTTGTTGGTGATTGCCTCGGCTTTTTCCAGTTGTTCCTGGGTTGTCATCAGTTGCGCGCGGTTCAGCAGCGACCAGCCGTAATACTGGGTGTTGGCAAGCTCCACGTAGTCGGCGCCGATTTGCTCGGCCATGTCGAGGATTTCGCCGATATGCTCGATGTTGTAGCGGTGGATGACCACGTTGAGCACCATGGGGTAATCGTATTCCTTGATCATGGCCGCCACCTTTTTCTTCAGTTCGAAGGTATTGGTGTCGGTGATGAAGTTGTTGATTTCCTTGGTGATGTCATGCATGGAAAGCTGAATGTGATCCAGCCCGCCGCGCTTGAATTCGGCAATGCGTTTTTCTGTCAGGCCGACCCCGGAGGTAATCAAATTGGTGTAATAACCCAGGTGCCCTGCTTCCGCGACAATCTCTTCGATATCGTCGCGCAGCAGCGGCTCGCCACCGGAGATGCCCAATTGCAGCGCCCCCATCTTGCGTGCGTCGCGCAACACCTTGAGCCACTGCTCAGTCGAAAGCTCGTTCTGCGTGTGCTTGACGTAATCCGTGGGGTTGTAGCAGAACGCGCAATGCAACGGGCAGCGATAGGTGACTTCAGCCAGAAGCCAGAACGGTTTTGGAATCGGGTTGGAACTCATGCTCTAGGCATCCTTTAATTAATACTATGCGGCTTTGGTGATCCAGGATTTCTCCTGTGCCAGCGTGAGCATGGCGAATACGTCGGCCTCCAGGTCTGGTATTCCGGGAAATGCGGCCTGGCAATCCGCCACGATGTCGGCCACAGTCCTGTTTCCATTTATGCGTTTCATGACCTCGCCGGCGCTGCCGTTGAGCTTGACCATGCCCTCCGGAAACAGCAGAACATAACCGCCCTGCGCCTCTTCCCATTGAAAGCGGAAGTGGCGCGCGAGGCTGAAAACGTCATTTGACTTGATCTTGCCGGACATACTGAACACCACCATCGATCTTGATATCGCAACACTGCAGCATGATGGCGTCGGCCAGCGCCCACAGCACATCCAGCTTGAACTGCAGGATTTCCAGCGCCCTCTCCTGCATCT
>CAMLME010000114.1 GCA_946481235.1 uncultured Methylobacillus sp.
TCCAGGAAGTCGATGTTGTTGGAGCTGGTTTGCTCTTCCAGCATGCCCGGCATCTTGAACTGGCCGAAACGGAATTGCGCCTGCTTCCACCAGCCGATATTCAGGTAGGCCTCGTCCAGCTTGTTGGTTGCAGCCATATCGGTCTGCACCTTGAATTTGTAGTACTTCTTGTAAGTGCCTTCGAAGCCAAGGCGTGCACGGCGCATGTCGAAAGTATCGGAACCCGTTGCACCACCCGTGCCAGAATCGGTTTCACTGTAGTCGAAGTTACGATAATCGGCATGAATACGGCCGATCAGCTTGATGCTCGTTTCCTTGTCGCCAGACTCGAACACCAGGCCGTCCTTGAACGAAGCCTTCACTTCGCCAGCCTTCTTCTTCTCGGCGGCTTCCTTTTCACCTGCGCGGCCCTTTTGCAGCAGAGCGCCTTCCTCTTCGGTCAGCACGCCCTTGCCGATAAGCGCATTGATGATGTCGTCGGTGGAATCGGCCAGTGCCAGCGGTGCCGCGCCCAGCAGCAGGGCTCCCGAAACGGCGGCAACGATACCGCGCATTTGAATACTTTTCATTGAATCACTCCCGTTAATAAAATTCGAACAAAGCCTTGGAAGGCGATGAGTTTCAACTCGGGAGCGATTGTGCGTTTTGAATATGACGTTTTTATGACGAAAGATGAAATAGCCACAGTCCTGTTGTAAAAAAACAACAGGGCCGGATGATCAAGTTACTCCGTCAATGCCTTATGCAAGTGAACGACCCAGACGCGGCTTGGATACTCGCTGGTGTTGTCGCCAATACCAAAATCGTTATCGTTGGTGATGGCCACACGATGCGGACCGAGGACAGCCAACCCTTCCATTTTGTCGGTGTCGATGGAGAACATCAGGGCGCCGCTATCCATCACCCTATCCGTCTTCGCCATTCGCAGGCCAAGCTTTTCAGGCCCTTGTTCTTCCACCTCAAGGCTGTTCGCATGCGCCATGCCAAGCAGGTTCGTGGCTTTGGATAGATCGACCCGGATCAGCCGGAACTGCTTTTCGGCACGCTCCAGTACCAACAGGCGATTTTCGTCCAGGCAGACGGCGTCGGAATACTTGAGATCGGACTGCTTGGAGGAATGGGGATATTCGCTCACCGGACTTTGCTCCAGCAGGAACATGCCGGTCACCTTGGCTGCAAGCGGATCGCCGATATCCATACGCACGGCACGCACGACGCGCGTATTGGCGTAGCGCTTGTCCTTGGGATCGCCCAACGGGCTTTGCAGAATGGCCCAAGCCGTTTTGCCATCAGGCGACATGGCGAGGTTTTCAATGCCGCGGTTGGCGCGGCGTTGCTTGAAAATGGCGGGAAGAATGGGCTTGACCGGGTAGCCTGCCCCCGGCAACTCGACACCTTCCGGCACATAGCGTACCAGTACGCGGCCATCTTTATTGATCACGGCGACGCTGGGAGCGTATTCCTCGCCCACGAGAAACCTGCCATCCGGCAGCAGTTGCATCGCCTCGGCATCCATGCCGGACGGATTGAAGGGCAACACCTTGCCGCTCACATCCAGCGCAAGCTCGTCGCCCTTGCCGTTGGGCAACCCGGTGATCGGTTTGCCGTTGCCGTCCTTGAGCGTGATGACTTCGAGGACTTCGATTTTATCGTTCGCAAGCCTGGCTCGAACAATCGCAGGCGTAAATGCCGGCACAGGGAAAATCTTTTCGCCTTTTGCCTTGCCGTCGTCATTGGGACCGCGGTCGGTCATGAAAAGGAATTCGCCCGCTTTTCCGGGAACCGCCACCAGCGCGGAGCCAATACCCGGATTAGTACGGCCTGAGAAAGCGGACAGGTCGCCGAGCTCCGATCCCGGATTGAGTGTCGCGATATCCGTCGGCGGCAAAGTGTAGCGTTCGACTACTGTGGTGCGCTTGCTTTCCGCTGCCCCATCGGTCATGGGCACATCGGAAGAAACCGCGTGCGCGGAGGCAGCGATAACAACCAGGACCGCCGTCCAGAACAAGGAAACACGCATTCAATGACCCCTCAGAAAATGCTCAAACTAGCTGAGGGGTATTACAGGTATGTGACAAGCCGCCAGACATGACATGCCCGTCAGAAAACAGAGTTACTGGCTAGTCTCGTCGGACTTGATCGCGATAAGCCCGTCCGCAAGCACCTGCGAAAGCTCCGAAGCCGGCATCGGCTTGCTGAAGAGAAAGCCCTGGATGTGATCGCACTTGCGTTCGCGCAGGAAATCAAGCTGCTCGGAGGTCTCCACCCCTTCTGCAACGCTGACCAACGACATGTTCTGTGCAAGCCCGATCACCGCGGAGGCAATCGCGGCGTCCTCCGGATTGGTAGGCACATTCAGTACGAAAGACTGGCAAATCTTGAGCGTATCGATAGGGAAGTTCTTGAGGTAGGTCAGCGATGACGCGCCCGTACCGAAATCATCAATGGCAATACTGACCCCTAGCGCCTTCATGCGTTTTAGCGTGTCAACGTTATGCTGGATGTTGTCCATGAAAATGCTTTCGGTCAGCTCCAGCTCGAGAAGTTCGGCCGGGAGACCGGTTTCAAGCAAAACGCGCTCGACCTTGCCCGCAAGGTCGGACTGCTGGAATTGGCGAACCGACAAATTCACCGCGACGCGCACCGGATTGCCCTCGTCCAGCCACACCTTGGCCTGGCGGCAGGCTTCAGCCAGCACCCAGTCGCCTACCGGCAGAATGAGACCGGTTTCTTCCAGCAAGGGAATGAATTCAATTGGTGCGACCAGCCCAAGCTCTGGGTGTTGCCAGCGGATCAGCGCTTCGACGCCTATGATGCGGTGCCCGTCCATCGCCACCTGCGGCTGGAAATACAGCAGGAATTCGTCACGTTCCAGCGCGCGGCGCAGGCTGTTCTCCAGCACCATGCGCTCGTAGGCAACGGCATCCATCTCCGGCATATAAAGCTGGAAAGTATCCTTGCCCAGGCTTTTTGCGGAGTACATCGCCACATCGGCGCGCTGCAGCAGCATCTCGGCCATTTCTCCCGAGGGCGGGCAGCAGGCGATACCGATGCTGGCGGTGACATAGATTTCGTGAGACTCGACTTCAAACGCCGGACGCAGCGAATCCAGCATTTTCTGTGCGACAACCCGAGCATCTTCCTCATGCTGCACATTGGTCAGGATCAATGCGAACTCGTCTCCACCCAGACGCGCCACGGTATCGGTGCCGCGCACGCAGGCGCCGATGCGTCCGGCGACCTGCTGCAACAGCTTGTCGCCTATCGTATGGCCCAGGGTATCGTTGACGTTCTTGAAGCGGTCGAGATCGACAAACAGCACGCCGACCATGTCACCCACGCGTTGCGCGTTGGCCAGTGCCTGATGCAGCCGCTCGTTGAACATCAGGCGATTCGGCAAACCTGTCAGCGGATCGTGATTGGCAAGGAAATGCAGCCGAGCTTCGGTCTGCTTGAGCGCCGTGATCTCGGCGAAAACAATGACCCGGTGCGACACTTCACGCGCAAGGCCCAGTACATCGGTGATGCTCATCCAGACCGGGAAACGCTCCCCGCTTTTCCGGCGGAGAAAGGATTCCCCGCGCCAGCCATTGGAACCATCTTCGCTGACCGGGACCGCTTCCAGCGTATCGCCCCAGATCATGTCGCGATGCTGGCCTGTCACTTCAGCGCTATCGAAACCGGTCATTGTGCAAAAAGCCGGGTTGACGCTTACCACGTGATTCACGGCATCGGTGATCACAATGCCTTCCATTGTGCTTTCGAACACTTGCGCCGCCAGCCTCAAACGCTCTTCAGCCCGTTTGCGCTCGATGGCGTAACGCATCGCACGGGACAGCAGCCGCGCATCGACGCTGCCCTTGACCAGAAAATCCTGCGCACCGGCCTGCACCAGCTCGGCGGCAAAGGCTTCATCGTCCAGACCGGTCATGACCACAATCGCTACCCCCGGCGCTTCGGCATAGACTTGCCAGAAGGTGCGTTTGCTCTCGGAATCCGGCAGGGAAAGGTCGAGCAGGATGATGTCGAAATCGTTCTCGCGGATATGGCCAGTGGCCTCTTTCAGCGATGCCGCCTTTGCCAGTGTGTATTCCGGCAACGCATCCATCAGCATGAATTCCAGCAGGCGGGCGTCGCCCGCGTTGTCTTCGACCAGCAATACCCGCATCAGGCTTGTCCCGTCAGCATGGCTTCCACTTTTCCGCCTTGGCGCAGCAGCGCCGAAGCGTCCGCGGGAACCAGCGGGCGGCTATACAGGTAGCCCTGGGCATCGTCGCATGACAGGCTGCGCAGCAAATCCAACTGCTCGTTGGTTTCAACGCCTTCGGCAAGCCCCTTCATCTTGAACACATGCGCGACCTGGATAACCGCGCGGGCGAAGTTGGCCCCCTCTTCGGATGCCGAGGCATCCTCGACCATGGATCGGTCGAGCTTGATAGAGTCAAACGGGAACTTGCATAGATAACGGAAGGACGCGCGGCCGCTTCCGAAATTATCCAGCGCAAGCCGCACGCCCAGTTGATGCAAACGATTCAATACCATCAAGGCGCGATCTTCGTTGTCGATCAGTGCCGACTCGGGAATTTCAAGCTCGAGCAAATGCGGCGGGAATTCGCTGCTTTCGAGCGCCTTGGCCACGATATCGACAAAATTTTGCTGCAATAGCTGGCGCGAGGCGAGATTGACCGACAGGCTGAAAGGCTCCTTGCTCTCGCTCTGCCAGGCACGCCCCTGATTGCACACTTCGCGCAAAACCCACTCCCCGACAGCGAGGATCAGGTCAGAACTTTCCAGCGCATGCATGAAATGCCCGGGAAGCAATACCCCGCGCTGCGGATGCTGCCAGCGCAGCAAGGCTTCCATGCCGATGATGCGGCCGGTAGCGATATCCACCTGCGGCTGATAGTTGATCAGGAATTCCTGCTGTTCCAAAGCACGGAACAACTGGCCGCGCAGGCCGCTGCTCTCCCCGGCCTCGATGTTCATGGTAGGCGAATAGAAACGGCTGGCGCTGAGTGCGCCGGATTCGGTTTTGGCCTGATACATCGCCACGTCGGCATTACGGAGCAGGTCTTCCATGCTGTCCGCGTCGTTCGGGTAAATACTGATGCCGACACTGACATGCACATGCAGCATGCGATCATGCACGGTGTAGGGAGACTCCATGAAGCTCAGCAGCTTTTGCGTCACCGCCATCACATCGTCCACACCGCGCACATCGTGCAGGATCAAGACAAATTCATCCCCGCCCATGCGCGCGATGAAATCGGTTTCGCGCACGCACTCTCGCAGACGGTCCGCCACCTGGCACAGCAATTGGTCGCCGACATGGTGTCCGAAGATGTCGTTAATCGGCTTGAAGCCGTTCAAATCCATCAGCAGCAGCGCAATCTGGCTTTCATTGCGGCGTGACCACGCCATTGCGCCTTTCAGCCGGTCATAGAGGTGCTTGCGGTTGGCAAGGCCGGTCAGGCTGTCGTGATGGGCAAAATAATGCAGGCGATCTTCCAGCCGCTTGCGTTCGATCGCGTAATGCAGCGCGCGAATCAGCAGGTGCGCGCTGATATGGTTCTTGACCAGGAAATCCTGCGCTCCGTGCTGCACCGCGCTGATCGCAAGGGCTTCATCGCCAAGACTGCTGAGCACGACTATGGGAATTTCCGGCACGGTAGCGTGAATCTTGAGCAAGGTATCAAGTCCCGACCCGTCGGGAAGTTGCAGATCGAGCAGAATGACCGTCAGGTCCTGCTCCTTGATCACGGACAGCGCCGCCTCCAGCCTGTCGGCAACATGCAATACAAACCGCTGACGCTTGTCATCGGCAAGCATCTCCTGAACCAGGCGCACGTCGCCCGGATTGTCTTCCACCAGCAGCAGATGAATCGGCGTATGGGTCATGGCAGCCTCGCTGTTAGGGCGTGTTCATACTAATTTCGCATCTGCGACGGGGACGATTTGGGATGCCATCCACGAAGCAAGCTGCGCGGTTGTGCCGCTCACAACAAGCGGCGTGCGACAAAGGAGGGCGCCCAAATCGCCCCCGTCCCGAAGGGTTGCCGAGATAAC
>CAMLME010000115.1 GCA_946481235.1 uncultured Methylobacillus sp.
CGGGTTTTGCAAGAAAATGGATACGGTTGGCGTTGACGCGCGCGAGGAGCAAATCGTTCATCATCGCGTGTGCGCTTTCGGTATCCGGGAGCATGAAATAGAGTCTGCGATTCATTATCTAGTCCCTTTCACTGTATGCAATACATAAGGGCGGCCTATATCAGCCAGTAAACAAACACGAACAACAATAGCCAAACAACATCGACAAAATGCCAGTACCAGGAAACCGCTTCAAAAGCGAAGTGTCGTTCCGGTGTGAAATGTCCGGCATATACACGCCCCAGGATCACCGCCAGCATGATGGCGCCCAAGGTTACGTGCGCGCCATGAAAGCCGGTGAGGATGTAAAAAGTGGCTCCGTAAATGCCGGTCTGGAAAGTGAAAGTGGCCGATGAATACTCATGTATCTGCAAGGCGATGAAGATCGCGCCCAACAAGATGGTAAGTATCAGGCCGATCTTGAGCTGGGTCCGGTTGTTGTTCTTGAGTCCCCAGTGCGCCCAGGTGACGGTGGCACCTGAGCTCAGCAGTATCATCGTATTGATGGCAGGGATGCCCCACGCCGGCATGGCCGCGAATGTTTCTTTCACGCCTGGCCCGGCGGTAGGCCAGGTCCCTGCGTAATCCGGCCAGAGCAGCTTGGTGTCTCCCAGTTCGGGCACGGTAATAACGCGTGCGTAGAAAAGCGCACCGAACAACGCGCCGAAGAACATCACTTCGGAAAAGATGAACCAGCCCATGCCCCAGCGGTAGGAAAGATCGACCTGGTCGTTGAACAATCCTCCGACGCTTTCGCGTATGACCGTTCCGAACCATCCGAACAACATCGTGATCAGGATCAGCGCGCCGGCAATCATCACGTAGCTTCCCGATGTATTGTTTTGCAGCAGGATGACGAAGCCGGAGGCGAGCAGGAGCAGAGCAACCGAGCCGACCAGCGGCCACCAGGAAGGCGCCGGAACGTAATAGCGCTGGGAATTCGTTTGTTCTATCGTTTGCATGACAAATCCTTCCGTTATTCGTTATTTGAACGCCGGTGCGGTTTCAAACGAGTGGTAGGGCGGTGGCGAGGAGAGTGTCCACTCCAGGCTGTCCGCGCCTTCCCAAGGCCTGTCGCCTGCAGGTGCGCCGCCGCGCACGCACTTGATGACGGTATAAAGGAACAGCAACTGGCTGGCGCCGAGCACGAAAGAGCCGATGGATTGCAGCATGTTGAATTCCGCGAATTGCAGCGCGTAATCCGGAATGCGCCGCGGCATGCCGGCGAGGCCCAGGAAATGCATCGGGAAGAAAGTGACATTGAAGGCGATCGTTGTCAGCCAGAAATGCCATTTGCCCAGCGTTTCGTCGTACATATGGCCGGTCCATTTCGGCAGCCAGTAATACACCCCGGCCATGATGCTCATCGCCGCACCCGAGAACAGCACATAGTGGAAGTGGGCGACCACGTAATAGGTATCCTGCAGCTGGATATCCACCGGCACGATCGCCAGCACCAGGCCGCTGAAGCCGCCGATGGTAAACAGGCAGACCACGGCGATGGCGAACAGCATGGGTGTTTCAAAGGAGATCGAACCGCGCCACATCGTCGCCGTCCAGTTGAATACCTTCACGCCGGTCGGAATCGCGATCAGCATCGTGGCATACATGAAGAACAGCTGCGAAGCCGTCGGCATGCCCACGGTGAACATGTGGTGCGCCCATACGGTGAAGGACAGCACCGCGATCGCGGCCGTGGCATAGACCATGGAGTCGTAACCGAATAGCGGTTTGCGCGAGAACGTCGGGATGATGCTCGACAGGATGCCGAAGGCCGGCAGGATCATGATGTACACCTCGGGATGCCCGAAGAACCAGAAGATGTGCTGGAACATCACCGGGTCGCCGCCGCCGGCTGCGTTGAAGAAATACGTGCCGAAATGGCGGTCGGTGAGCAACATGGTCACTGCCGATGCCAGTACCGGCATCGCGGAAATCAGCAGGAAGGCGGTAATCAGCCAGGTCCATACAAAGATCGGCATGCGCATCATCGTCATGCCGGGGGTGCGCATGTTGAGTATGGTAGTGATGATGTTGATCGATCCCATGATGGAAGACAGCCCCATAAGATGGACTGCAAAAATCGTCATGTCGTAGGCCATGCCGCCCTGGATGAACAAGGGCGGATACATCGTCCAACCTCCTGAAACCGCACCTCCCGGGACAACGAAAGACACCAGCAGTAGTATTGCCGCCGCCGGCAGCAGCCAGAAGCTCCAGTTGTTGAGCCGCGGGAAAGCCATGTCCGGGGCGCCTATCATCAACGGCACCTGCCAGTTAGCAAACCCGACGAAGGCCGGCATGATCGCGCCGAAAATCATGATCAGGCCATGCATGGTGGTGAACTGGTTGAACAGGTTAGGCTGGAAGAACTGCAGGCCCGGCTGGAACAGTTCCGCGCGGATCAGCATCGCCAGCCCGCCGGCGAAAAGGAACATGAGGAAACTGAACCACAGGTACAGCGTGCCGATGTCCTTGTGGTTGGTGGAAGTCAACCAGCGCATCACGCCGGTCGGATGTGCGTCATGATGCGCATCGTGCATGGTCGTCGTAGCCATTTTTTCTTCTCCTTAACCTTTAGGTTTCCGCACGGCGGCGACTTCGGAGGGTTGAAGTACATCTCCCGCTTTGTTGCCCCAATTGTTGCGTTCGTAAGTGATCACAGCCGCCACTTCCAGGTCTGTCATTTGCTCTCCTAGTGCTTGCATTGCCGTGCCCGGGATGCCGTGCATCACGATGTCCAGATGCTTGTCCTTCGGCCCCACCACGATCTTGCCGTCTTTCGCGAAGCCCCGTTCCGCAAGGCGTTTGAGGGTGTCCTGATTGGCGAATGTCGCGCCTTCGACCAAGGGTGGAAATACGCCCGGTATGCCCTGCCCGTTGGCCTGATGGCATGCGGCGCAGCGAGAATTAAAGACGGCTTCGCCGCGAATCTTCAATTCGTCCAGTGTGTAATCCTTGGTTGCCGCTTCCGCGGTCGCGGCAAGTTTGTCTTTCTGGCTCTGGAGCCATGCGTCGTATTGCTCCTGCGGCATCGCCTCCACCACGATCGGCATAAAGCCGTGGCCGACACCGCACAATTCGGCGCACTGCCCGCGATAGATGCCGGGTTTGTCCACCTGAAACCAGGCCTCGTTGATGAAGCCGGGAATCGCGTCCTGCTTGACGCCGAAGGCTGGTATCCACCACGCATGAATCACGTCCGAGGCTGTCAGCAGCAGGCGCACTTTCTTACCGGTGGGGACGACCATCGGCTGGTCGACTTCCAGCAGGTAGTGCGCGGTTTTTTCCGCCTTGTTGTCTATCTGGTCGCGGGGTGTGGCCAGATTGCTGACGTAATTGATTCCCGCGTCCATGTATTCGTATTCCCAATACCACTGGCGGCCCGTGACCTTGATGCTCATGTCGGTACCCTCGACATTTTTCATGCGCAAAATGGTCTGGGTCGTGGGGAAGGCCATGCCAACCAGAATGAAGAACGGGATGATGGTCCACACGATTTCGAGCTTGGTGTTGTGGCTGAACTGAGACGCCTTGTGCCCGACCGATTTTCGATGCTTGTACAGCGAATAGAACATCACGCCGAACACGATGACGAAAATGATCAGGCAAACCAGCAGGATCAGGTTGTGGAGATCGTAGATTTCCGTGGCTATTGGAGTCGCGGCGGTTTGGAGATTGAATTGGTAGTCTGCATATGCCGAATTGGCGAATAAGCTGATGATTATTATTGGTAGAGCTGATCGGATTTTGCAGAGCATATTTTTTATCCTTTCATGACTGGTAGGGGCCCAGACGGGACTGCAATACCCGCCCGAGGTCGAGTCTCTCTTCGTTATTGAGTAACCTTCCGAATTCGATTTCCTGGCCGTGCGAACGCAAGGCAAGCCGCCGGCAATCCCCGTCCGGCATGACTTCCATGACAACCCGTGCCCAATAGCCGTTCAGCTCTATGTGACTGTCACACGCGAGATCGTGCTTTTCGACGATGACCTTGTGGTCGTCGATGGTCAGACGTTCATAATCATGGACGTGTCGCCAGACGTGGCGGAAGCAGAGCCAGAGGATGAGCAATTCGATGCCGGCAAAAGGGAGGATCGGCCAGGCACCCAGTAGAGTGAATCCGATGGCGATCGTCAGAGTGACGAATGCGATGATGAAAAAGGCGCAAAGAGTGCCGGCCGGGGACAAGGAACAGTTTGGCCTGGCGGTGATGGAGTAGTGCACAGATGATGTCGAACCGCTGACATCGACCATGTCGTGCCTCACTTTTCTTTACAAAAAAGCTTTGCAAATACTCGTGTTACACCCCGTAATACTTGACCATGTTAGTATGATATTTAATGCAAGGCAACCCCTTTTAAATCACTGTACAAAGCAGGGCAAAATAGTAAACTGTCCATGCAAAAACAAGCTCTTAGCAGAGGAGGAGGTAACACCATGAATCCGCTTATTCTGTTCTCGCTGTTTGCAACGCCGGCTCAAGGCTGGAGCCGTTTGATGGATAGCAAGCCTACTGTTCCCAGCATTTTTTTCCTGCACGTCGTTCCGTTTTCACTGATCCCTCCGCTGATGCTTTTTCTCGCAGGTGGCAAATACGGAGGTCAATTCTTCCCGGCAATGAGCACATCCAAGCTGTTATTGATTGCCGTGATTTTTTTCCTGGTCGAGTTGATCGCCGTGCCCATCATGGGGATGCTGGTCCGGCAATTGGGTGAGCTGGGTGAAATTCATCCCAGCTTCAAGGATGCCTTTGTTATTGCCGCAGTTGCGCCAACACCTTTGTGGCTGGCGCCTATCTTCATGCTGTTTCCCAGCGCCTTGCTCAATGTACTTGTCATTACACTGGCGATCATGGCTTCCGCCGGTTTGCTCTATTACGGTATCCCGGTGGTATTTCGGTTGCAAGAGGAGGGTCACGCCATACTCGTCTTTGGCGCAGTGCTGATCGCGGGTGTGGTGGCGATGGGGTTTCTCATGGTATCGACGCTGGTGGTCTGGAGCAGCGTGCAAAATCTGCATTACGCGATACCGTTTATGGGGTGAAGCTGCTATAGAAGGTGAAAGGAGCTCGATATGAACGAAGAAACTTTCAACATGAGCATCCGCAAATATCTCAAGATGGTAGGCGTGCACTCACAGCACGAAATTGAAAAAGCCGTGGCTGCCGCCCTTTCCAGCGGACAACTCAAAGGCTACGAGAAATTGCCGGCAAAAATGACGCTGACGATAGGGGAAGTGAGCCTCAACGTAACTTTCGACGGTGAAATCAATCTGGAGTGAGGCTCAGTTTGATATTTCGGTCAGCATGACGTAACAAAGGCGTCCTCGCCCGCCAACCCATATTCCGGGTAATGCCGGCGAGGACGCCTGGGTTTCAAGTCCGGCCTGAAAAGCCGGGCTACCTATCTATCAGGGCTTATCCAGCGAACCGACAGATTTCGGATAAGTGACGATACCCCATGGCATTTCCTTGTCGCCGATATGTTTGGTGACTTCCAGTTTCTTGGCATCGATCACCAGTACTTCGTCGGACCTGCCGCAAGCCAGCAAGAGGTTCTGGCTATCCGGTGTAAAGCTGAAATGCCAGCAGCGGTCGCCGGTGGTGACGCTTTTCACTTTCTTGAAGCTTTTTGCGTCATACACTTCCAGGGTCTTTTCCTTGGAAGCTGCCACGTAGATGTTCTTGCCAGCGGGGTCGAACGAAATACCGTAAGGCGCCTTGCCGGTATCCACGGTTCTCACCGCATTGAAGTCCTTGTCCAGCACCAGGAATTTATTCCCGTACTCCAGCGTCGAGACGTAGAACGTGCCATCGGGCGATACCTTGATGCCGCGTGGGCGATCGCCGTACTTGGAGGTGTGTATGGTCTTCAGCAGTTTGCCCGACGTAATGTCGTGGACGGTGATGGTGTTATCCGCTTCGTTGGTAATCACGAGCTTCTTGCCGTCCTTGGAAAACTCGATGCCTTCGGTTTCCGGGCCGC
>CAMLME010000116.1 GCA_946481235.1 uncultured Methylobacillus sp.
AGCTGCCCCATGCGGTACTGGGCCGGGGCATAACCCATTTCAGCAGCCTTGAGAAAATATTCGGCAGCGCGCACCTTGTCCGGGGCATCCACCCCCTCGTTGCGCTCATAGCGCAAGCCAACCTCGTATTCGGCCTCCGCAACACCATGCGCGCCGGCACGCTTGAACCAATCGATCGCCGCTCGGTAATCCTGGGGAAAGGCATGGCCGAACGCACCGGTCAGATAAAGTTTTGCAAGTTTGCATTGCGCCTCAGGCACGCCATGCTCGGCCGCCAGCAACAACTTCTGATCCGCACTTTTAACGTCGCGGGCTACGCCCTCGCCCTTTTCGTACATCTCGCTCAATGCAAACAAAGCGTCGGGGTAGCGCTTTTCCGCCGCCTTGGCCATCAATGTCGCCGCCTTGGCGGAATTCCACAGAGGAGAATTCTTGTCGCGATACAGCATGGCAAGACGATACTGCGCTTCAGCACTCCCCGCTTCCGCCGCCTCACGTAGCCAGAACAAGGCGTTCTGTTCATTTTTCTCGAGGCCGTCGCCATTCAGGCAACACAGCCCCATTTCGAGAGCTGCGCGAGAGTCACCGCTTTTTGCCGAGCGCTCGATCCAATGGAAAGCCTCCGCATCATCGCGAGGTCCGCCCAATGCCTGACGAAACATCATTCCGAGATCGTATTGCGCCGCGATATTGCCTTTTTCGGCTGCCTGCTGAAGCAGCTGTCGCGCCCGGGCATAGTCAAAATCCACGCCCAGGCCTTTCCTGTAGTTCATGCCCTCCGCATACAGGCGCTCCGCTTCGTTGGCGACTGAAAACGCGGCATAGCCTTGCCTGCGTCGCCACCAGAAAACACCCCCGGCAACCAGAATCAGCACCAGCAAAATCAGCCAGATAGTCATCGAAGCCCCCTGAAACTGCTAATTTTAATATTTACAGTTTTCCTGCGTGAAACAGCAAGGTCGGCAGCATCACACCCTCCGACCACTCCACTTGAATACGGCTCAAAGCGGCATTTTCGATATTAATGCGATAACCCTTTTCTGGCGAGAGGCCAATCGCATGCGCAATGGCCATGCGCATCACTCCTGCATGCCCGACAACAAGCACATGACGACCACGGTGCGCACTCAGGATATCCTGCCATGCATCACCCACACGCTGATAAAAATCCTCCAGCGGCTCCGCTCCTTCGGGTGCATATCGCACAGGATCCTGCTTGAAGCGAAGCACGCGCTGCGCATCATCGGAACATATTTCCGCAGCCGTTTTTCCCTCCCACTCGCCGAATGCAGCCTCTTTCAAACGCTCATCGTGCGTCACACCAATACCGAGCTTTTCGCCCAACGCATCGGCAAATGCCACACAACGCTGCAAAGGCGAGGTGACGACATGCTGCCAGCCCTGAAAATCTCCGGCCGCTTCCCACATCTGCCGCCAGCCCTTTTCACTCAGAGGATCGTCGGTCTGGCCGCGATAACGACGGCCACCGACAGGCTCGCCATGGCGCATCAAATCGATGAGGATTTTACTCATCGGTATCAGGCAAATCCTGCCGTTCAATCAGCATGGCATCGCCATAACTGAAGAAACGATAGCGTTCCGCCACTGCGTGCCGATATGCCTCACGAATATGCGCTGTGCCTCCGAATGCCGACACCAGCATCAGCAACGTTGTGCGCGGCAAATGGAAATTGGTCAGCAAGCGGTTCACGATACGGAAGCGATAACCCGGTGTAATGAAAATATCGGTATCGCCGCTTCCCGCCACAATTTCTCCATAACGCGCGGCGCTTTCCAGCGCGCGCATTGCCGTCGTGCCGACCGCAACCACCTTGCCGCCGCGCTGACGGGTGCGAGCTATGCTGTCCACGGTAGCCTGCGGTATTTCGTACCATTCGCTATGCATTTTGTGCTCGGCGACATCTTCCACCCGGACCGGCTGAAACGTCCCGGCGCCCACATGCAAAGTCACGAAAGCCGTTTCGATACCACGCTCAACCAGCGCCTGCATCGTTTCGTCGTCGAAATGCAGGCCAGCGGTGGGAGCAGCCACCGCACCGGGATTGCGGGCGTAAACCGTCTGGTAACGCTCTTCATCGTCGCTGCCTGCGACATGAGTAATGTAAGGCGGCAATGGCAAGCTGCCATACTTTTCCAGCACTTCCGCCAGCGAGCTCTTGCCCAGGAATCGCAACTCGTACAGGTCATCCTGCCGTCCCAGCACCTCAACCTCGACGGCCTCTGCCACGATCAGCCGACTGCCTGGCTTGGGCGCATGCGATGCACGCACATGCGCCAGTGCGCGATGCTCATCCAGCATCCGCTCCACCAGCACCTCGATCTTGCCACCGCTTTCCTTGTGCCCACTCAGTCGCGCCTTAATGACGCGCGTATCGTTGAAAACGAGCAGGTCGCCGGGAGAAAGCAAAGACGGCAAATCGCGGAAAAATCTGTCCTCGAGTGCGCCACTGTTGCCGTCGAGGCACAGCAAACGACTGCCGCTTCGCCGCGATGCGGGGAATTGCGCGACCAATTCGGGAGGCAGCTCAAAATCAAAATCGCTAGTACGCATGAAACTCCGTGGATATTTCGATATAATGCCGACTCCCATCAGCCGGGATGGCGGAATCGGTAGACGCAGCGGATTCAAAATCCGCCGCTGGTAACAGTGTGGGGGTTCGAGTCCCCCTCCCGGCACCAAATTGCATTTCCCTTGATGCGAGAAAATCAACTCGCAGAAATCACTTCAGGCAACCCTTCGATACGGTGCGCATTTTACCGCATTGCCCCGTCTTGCCTGCCATTCAGCTGCCATTATCTTCAGCAGTTATTCCTTTATATATCCCTTGATTAATCAGGACAATATTATCCTTTTAGGAACAGTTACTTAGCTTGTCACGAAAAATTCTTTATGCTAAGTTGCGTCAACTGCGACGATCTGTCGCATTTATTTTATCGAGCACGAATGTAATACAAGCAGTTTGCCGGAGGGAAATCGATGGCAACATCGATTGTAGATTACAAGATTGTTGCACGACCCAATTGCTCGCTGTCTCCCAAAGAGATGGCCAAAATTGTCGCGTTACTCGCTTTTTTCTCCCTTTCAATTGCAATTGCTTTTAGCTTTGCCGGCGCCTGGATGGTTTTTCCATTCGCCGGATTGGAGTTGCTTGCGCTGGCGTATGCGTTCTACTTCATCAATTCTCATGCCGATGACTATGAAAGCATCACCATCTCGGGCGATCGCCTGGCGATAGAAAAGCACCAACATAAAAGCACCAGCCAGGTTGTATTTCACCGCTACTGGGCGCATGTCGTACTGCGTCGGACGCCCAGCGGGGAGCATCGTTTGTGGCTCCGTTCGCATGGCAAGGAAGTGGAAGTCGGGCATTTCATGAACAACCGGCAACGGCTGGCTCTGGCCCAACAACTGCAAATGCGGACTGGAGCGTTTCACTAAAGGCGAGATTCAAGGGAGCGAGAATGGCATTTCAATTTCTAAAAAAGGTCGGGATGGGATTGATGTTCGCAGTGTGGTCGCTGGCCGCACATGCCGAATATGCATGGAATTTCCCCAAACCTGTGACACCGATGGCAGCCGACACGCTGCACGTGCACAACAAGTTCATGGTCATCATCATGGTGATCTTCGTTGTCGTGCTGGGCATCATGATCTATTCGATCATCAGGCATCGCAAAAGCGTGGGTCATAAAGCAGCCGATTTCACCGGCCCCAGCACCCGTTCCCAAGTCATCTGGACATTGGTGCCGTTTGCCATTCTGCTCTATATCGACTTCATCCTGATGGGTATCCCCGCTTATCACAGCGTGGTCCTGATGGAAGATACCAAGAACAACGCGGAGATGGTGCTCAAGGTCACCGGCAGTCAGTGGCGTTGGCAATATGAATACATGGACGGCGAGGCGCAGGGCATCAAGTTTGTCAGCAACATGACCACGCCGGAAGATCAAATCCAGAACAAGGCTGAAAAAGGCGAGCACTACCTGCTGGAAGTGGACAATCACGTTGTCCTGCCGGTTGGTAAAAAGGTTCGCATTCTTCTCACCTCGAACGACGTAATCCATACCTGGTGGGTGCCCGCTTTCGGTGCTGCACGCGATGCAATTCCGGGTTTCCTGCGCGAAACCTGGGTAAGAATCGACGAACCTGGCACCTACCGCGGGCAATGCAAGGAACTCTGCGGCAAGGGTCACGGCTTCATGCCGGTGGTGGTCGATGCCGTTCCTGAAGACAAGTATCAGGAGTGGGTTGCCGCCAAGAAGGCCGAAATGACTGCCGCTTCCGCCGATTCCGCCAAGGAATGGACCAAGGACGAACTGATGACGCAAGGCAAGGCCGTCTATGAGAAAAACTGTGCTGTCTGTCACCAGGCTGGTGGACAAGGGTTACCGCCCGCATTCCCGGCGCTTACCAACAGCAAGATCGTCAATGCGCCGAACTTCGACGCCGACGGCACGCTGATGAAAGACAGTCATGTCGATCGCGTATTTAACGGCAAGGGTATGATGCCGGCATGGAAGGGAACGCTGAGCGATTCTGACATTGCCGCAGTCATCACCTACGAGCGTAACTCGTTGGGCAACAATATGGGCGACCTGGTACAACCGTCCCAGATCACAGCATTGCGTTAATCAGGTACTGAGGAGAGACACATGACTACAGCAACAGCGGAACATCATCACGATGATCACCCGACGGGGATCATGCGTTGGTTGACGACCACCAACCACAAGGACATCGGTACGATGTACCTGACCTTTTCGCTCATCATGTTCCTGGTGGGCGGGTCGATGATCCTGGCGGTTCGCGCCGAACTGTTCCAACCCGGCTTGCAGTTGATGCAACCGGAATTCTTCAACCAATTGATCGGCGTGCATGCGCTGGTGATGATTTTCGCGGCGCTGATGCCCGCGGCCACCGGCTTTGCCAACTGGATGCTGCCATTGCAGCTCGGCGCTCCCGATATGGCGCTGCCCCGCCTCAACAACTGGGGTTTCTGGCTGTTGCCGCCTGCTGCGATCCTCTTGACGCTGCCGTTCATGCTGGCACTGTTCGGCATCGGTGACGGCGCCATCGCAACCGGCTGGACGTTCTACACCCCGCTGTCCGTACAAGGCGGCATGGGCGTCGACTTCGCGATTTTCGCGGTGCACTTGCTGGGGATTTCCTCGGTGATGGGCTCCATTAACGTGCTGGTCACTATCTTCAACATGCGCGCGCCTGGCATGACACTGATGAAAATGCCGCTGTTTGCATGGGGCTGGATGATCACCGCCTTCCTGCTGATCGCGACCATTCCGGTTCTGGCCGGCGCCGTAACCATGCTGCTGACTGATCGCCACTTCGGCACGCACTTCTTCGATGCTGCGGGCGGCGGCGATCCGATCCTGTTCCAGCATCTGTTCTGGTTCTTCGGTCACCCCGAGGTGTATATCCTGCTGTTGCCAGTATGGGGCCTGATCCCGCACATCCTGTCGGCTTTCTCGCGTAAGCCGACCTATGGCTACAAGGCACAGGTCTACTCTTTCTGGGCCATCGGTGTTCTTTCCGTCGTCGTGTGGGCGCACCATTTCTTCACCATCGGCATGCCAGTCCCGGCACTGCTCTACTTCATGTACAGCACGATGGCGATTTCGTTGCCTCTCGCGGTGCTGTTCTTCTGCTGGATCGCGACCATGTGGAAGGGTGCGATGAGCTTCGAAACCCCGATGCTGTTCGCCACCGGCTGGATTATCCTGTTCGGCATTGGCGGCCTCACTGGGCTGGTGCTGGCCGACGTCGCGGCGGATGCGCAATATCACCACTCCTACTTCGTAGTGGCGCACTTCCACTACACGCTGTTCGCCGGCGGCATCATGGGCATCATGGCGGGTGTGTACTACTGGCTGCCCAAGATGACCGGCCACATGTACAGCGAAACACTGGGCAAGCTGCACTTCTGGCTGACCGCGATCGCCTTCAACCTGACCTTCATTC
>CAMLME010000117.1 GCA_946481235.1 uncultured Methylobacillus sp.
AGAACAGTTCCCAGATGTGACCGTCGAGGTCTTCGAATGCTTGGGAGTACATGAAGCCGAGATCCTGCGGGTCGCGGGCAATGGTTGCGCCAGCCGCAATCGCCTTGGCGAGCTGTTCGTCCACCTGGGCGCGGTTGTCGCAGGCCAGGGCGAGCAAGACCTCCGTGCTTTTTCGCGCGTCGCAGATTTCCTTGCTGATGAAGGTCTTGAAGAATTTTTCTACCAGCAGCATGACGAAAATGTTGTCGCCGATGACCATGCAGGTGGCATCTTCGTTGGTGTAGTTGAGGTTGAAGGTGTAGCCGAGCGCAGTGAAAAACGCGATGGAGCGCTGCAAATCCTTCACGGGTAGATTGACGAAAATCTGTGTCGCCATGATGCCTCCTTCAAATGGTTATGGCGTGCTCGATCACTTGCCCGAAATCAATGCCGCGATCCCGAGCAGAATGGCGATGCCCGAAACCGTGATCGCCACGATGCATAATTGCCGGGTTCTCTGCAGTTCTTTCTCGATACGCGTCGCACCTTGCTCGATGTCGGTAATCGCCTTTTGCAACTGCGCTGCCAGCACTTTGACGGCCTCGGTATTGCGCGTCGCTGCGTTCTGCAATTCCGTAATCTGCTGGCTGACGACTTCCTGCGAAGCATCGGCACCGTTTTTTACCGTGAACGCCGGCACGGCCAGCGCGACGATCTGCGTAACGTAAGGGAGTATGGTTTTGAATGCCGGAAGCCAAGCGACCATGGAAACCTCGCAAATGAAGAAATGAAAGACAGGTTATCGAATGGATGCCAATTCAGGCATTCAGTTCATCCGCCCGCCAGAAAAGTACCGCTTGAGCTTCAACTTTTTCCGACGCCCAGTTCCATTTTTGCCGGAACCGTTTTGCCGGTGCCTGTGGTTTTCCCCGGCTCCATCACGCTGACGCGCCCGCCTGCCAGGCCACCCTTGTCGACCAGATAAGCCTGCATGGCGGCGGCCCGGGCCTGGGCCAGCGCGACCAGATCGGCATCCGTGACCTTCGCGGTCGCCTTGAGCTCTTGCAGCATCGCTTCGTACTTGGGAATATCCTCAGGCTTCGTTTTCCGGAAATAATCCTTCATCGCATCCAGCGCCTTCAGGTTGCGCTTTTCGCCCTTGCGATCCTTGAGCAGGTTCTCGATCGCGGTCTGCACCTTGACGTTGTTGAGGTCCGGCGGTCCCGGCGGCTCGCCTTCCTTGAGTGTCAGGCCCATTTCAAGCAGCACGTCGCGGCGGGTGGCCGTTTCCTGCAGCGCGGCCTTGTCGGCGACAGGATCGAACGCCGGGGCGATGCGCAAGGCCAGTGCCGGTCGCTTGCTCATCGCATCGGCAATGGCCTTGAGTTTTTCCTGCTCGGGCGGGGCGAGTGCGGCGGAGCCCGGGTCGAAATCCACGGCCTCGAGCTTGTCCGAACTGATGCCCAGCAGCTTGCCCAGCGCGCGGAAAGGTGCCGTGGCCACTTTGCCGATCACGTTGACGATGGCTTTCCAGATGATCTTGCCGTAACTGAATTGCGGGTCGTCGAGGCTGCCGGAGATCGGCAGATCGAGGTCGATGACGCCGTTGCTGTCTTCCAGCAGCGCAATCGCCAGATCCAGCGGCAGGCTGACGGCATCGGGGCTTTCCACGCGCTCGCCCAGCTTCAGGGTGTTGATGACGAACTTGTTCTCGCCGGAGAGCTGGCGATTCTTGATCTTGTATTCGAGATCGACCGACATCTTGCCCGAATCGATCTTGCGCCCGGCGAACTTGCCGGAATACGGCGTCAGCCGGTTCATTTCGAGATTGCGGAACGTCAGTTTCAAATCCGTGAAATCGGTGGCGCGGAACGGCTGGATGGAACCGCGGATGCGCGCCGAGCCGTAATCGTCCACCTTGCCGTCGAGTTCGACCTGCGCGGTGCTGGCCGCGTCGGTGGAAAGGCCGTTGATCACGCCGCCCAGCGTATGCATGTGCGCGCCGAATTGCGGGACGAGCGACAGGTCGGCGAATTCGAGGTCGCCGTTGTCCACGCTGACGCGGTCCACCGTCACCGGGAATTTCTCCGGTGCGTTCGGATCCTTGGCCGCGGCGGGACTGGTGGGCGTGCCTGCCGCCGGCTGCGGACGCATGATGCGCTGCACGTTCATCGTCTTGTCTTCGTAGATGATGACTTTGCCGACGGGGTGCACGATGCGCAGTTCGTCCATGTGCAGCTTGTCGGGCGCGAAGGAAAGCCGCAGCGAGTCGCTGGAAACCGCTTGCCAGCCCAGGAACAGCCGGTCGTCGGCCTCTTCGGTGATCGCAAGATTGTCTATATTGAAGCCGCCCGCAAACCGGCCGCTCAAGGTTTTTTCGGACTTGAGCGACAATTTGCCGCGCAAGCCGGCCTGGCCGCCCGTTAGTTTGAGCAGCGTGTAGCGGGAAAGGTAGGGCGAGAAGGGCCTGAGCGGCAGCCCGCTCAGCTTGATTTGCAAATCGCCCTTGATCGGCGCCAGGGCCATTTTGCCAGCCGCCTCGAACCGGCCGCCCTGCTTGAGTTGAAAGCTGGCCTTGATCGGCACCGGCCTGGCGAAGTCCAGCGAGGCATCGCGCACTTCCAGCATGGCGCTCTGCACGTCCAGCTCCACCGATGCGCCGGTGCTTTTATCCTCGATATGCACGGTGGAATTATCCAACGATAAGGTGTCGAGGCTGACCTTCCAACCGGGGGTGGTGTTTTTATCGGCGGGCGCTTTTGCAGCCGCCAGCGGTACCGATTCCAGCACGGCGAGCCAGTTGATGTTTTTTTTCGCATCCACCGTCACCTGGGTTTGCATCCCGGAAAGCCGGATGCCGGGCAGCTTGACCGTGCTGTCCTTCAGGCTTACCGCGCCATCCGTGAGGCTGATCTTTGCCAGGCTCGCAACCGGCTGCGGATAAAGCGCAGAGCGCAGCGTCAGCGATGCCAGTTCGGAATTGAGTGCGGCGATGGCGATGCCGTTATCCGCATCCTGCACATTGAGGCCGAGGTTGATATCCTGAATTTCCGCGCGCAGCGGATACACGAAAGTCTGGTCTTCATAGGCCGCCTTCCAGCCCTGCAGTTGCACGCTGGCAATGGCAAACCGGAAAGGTTGGGCCTCCGCCTGCGGCGGTTCCACTGCGGCAGCCGCATCTTCCTGCCTGGCCGGCACGAGGCGCTGCCAATCCATGCTGCCGTCCCTGGCGCGCGTGGCGTTGATCTCGCCTTGCTTCAGCAGGATCTCGGCAATGTTGAGCTGATTGAGCGCGAGGTCATAGTCGACGCCGTTGGCAGCCGCCTGATCGAGCTTGAGTAAGTGCCCGCTATTCTGCGTAAGCGTCAGTTGCTTGGCGGCCGCGTTCAGCCCTTGCACGTGGATGTGTCCGCCTTTATTCAACGCGAGATCGAGGCTGGGTAATGTCGCATTCGCTTCTGCCAGCGTCACTTTGTTTTCTGAACCAAGCTTGCCTGCCAGCTGAGCGATCTCGACTGCGATATCGCTCAGCTTCGCTTGCGGATGCGGTTCGGCAGCACCGTTCACCATCGCAAAAGCATAGTTGAAACGCGTGCCCATCTCGCCTTCGGTAAAGGTGATCGGCAGCGTCTCGCGGCGTACCACTTCCATCAATTTCGCGAGCCTGACGCCCTGGATATCCACCGCGCCGGTGGAAGCCAGCGGATTCGCCCCGAACGTCCCTTTCCAGCGCAGCATCGCACCCTGATCGGGCATCTTGGCAGAAATCAGGTAATCGCCGCGATCCTGCGGCAGCGTCGAAAAGCCATCGAGTTCCAGCGCCAGTGGCGACAGTTCGGCCTTGAAAGGGGTGGGGCGATTGCGTTCGGTGTATTCCAGATTGCCGCGCTCGATCAGCAGATGGTCGATCAACACCCGCGGGATCCTGTCGTCGTCGGGCTCCTTGTCTTCATTCAGCTTGGCGATCAGGTCCGCCCAGTTGAGCTTGCCGTCGGGGCCGATATCCAGGTGCCCATGCGGCGCGGAAAGGCGGATATCCTTCAAATGCCAGGCGCGGCGGAAGAGACCGTCCGCTTCCAGGTCCACATGCAAATGTTCGAACCCGGCCAGCGTGCCACCATCCGGCCGGCTCATGCGCAGGTTGTCCACCGTCAGGATGAATCGCAGCGGATCGAACTTCACCTGGTCCACCGCCATGCGGCTCGCCAGCTTGTTTTCCGCCACCCAGGGCAGCACGCGCTTGGCTAGGGGATTCACGGCAAAGTAACCAAGCAGGAAATATGCGACCGTCAGGCCGACGATCAGCCCGATGGTGATTTTGAATGGCCGGCCGATCAGGATTGTTCGAAGTTTTTTATTCACTGCTGTCTCCGGGACTGCTTATTGTTCGATATTGAACTGCGGGTTCCAGACGACTTCCCACAGATGCCCGTCCGGGTCCTGGAAATAACCGGCGTAGCCGCCCCAGAAGGTGTCCGATGCCGGTTTGATCATGGTCGCGCCTGCCACTTGCGCTTGCGCCATTACGGCATCGACCTCCGCCTTGCTGGCGACGTTGTGGCCCAGCGACAATTCGGTTGGGCTTGACGGTGTTTTGGCGAGCCCGGCGTCATGCGCGATGTCGTCGCGTGCCCAGATTGCCAGTTTAATCCCGGATTGCAAATCGAAAAACGCCACCGCGCCGTGCTCGAATTCCCGGCCGATGATACCTTCGGTCGGCAAGCCCAGCCCGTCGCGGTAGAACGCCAGCGATCTTTCAAGGTTGTCGACGCCCAGCGTGATGACGGTTATGCGTGGTTTCATTTCGACCTCAACCCTGGATAGCGAGTAACAGCACGCCGGAGGCCACCAGCGCGATGCCTGTCCAATCTCGCAAGGTAAGATGCTCGCCGAGAAACGTAAAGGCGAATATGGCGACCAGTACCAGGCTCAGCTTATCCACAGGGGCCACTTTTGATGCATCGCCCAGTTTGAGTGCCCGAAAGTAGCATACCCACGAAGCCCCGGTCGCCATGGCGGAAAGGCCGAGAAACAGCCAGGTTTTGGCTGAAAGCGCCAGAGGATTGCTCCATTTTCCTGCGAACCAGACGAAGCCTGCCAGGATCACGAAAATGAAGGCCGTGCGGATCAAGGTCGCCAGGTCGGAATCGACATTCTGGATGCCGACCTTAGCGAAAATCGCTGTCAGCGCCGCAAATACTGCGGAGAGCAGCGCCCAATAAAACCAGCTGGGGATAGCCATGACGTTTCCTTATCCGCCCTATGTTACTTCGGATTAAAAGCATCACAGCATTCCCCTTTCAGCGCAATACCCGCTTTGGGCTAGAGTCGTCACCAATACTTCGGATAGCGCGTCTCGCGCGTCGCATTGTTGTAAATCAGCGTAACCAATACCAGCACCATCGCGCCCAGCAGCGTCGGCATCAACAGAAATCCCCAGCCCGGCTGCAACAAGTAAATGATGACCGGATTCGAGCCCGCGGGCGGATGCACGGTGCGGGTCATCATCATCAGCGCAATCGCAGTTCCTACCGCCAGCGCCACGCTCCACCAGTGCGGGCCAAACAAGCTGAGGAACACCAGTCCGGAAAGCGAGCTGAGGAAATGGCCGATTACGACATTGCGCGGTTGCGAAAACGGCACATCGGGATATCCGAAAACGAGCACACAGCTCGCACCGAATGAGCCCAATACCAGCGGCCAGGCCGTGCCTTCGAACAGGCCGGCGATTACCGCAATCGCAATGAAGCCGCCCAGCCAAGCGAGAAGAATGGCCTGGCTGGATGCCTTGGCCGGAAGTGCGGCATTGTCGCCGCGGAATTTTTCAATGAATGCGCGCACCCATTTCCCCTTTCGAACGATGAATAAGAATTTCAGCGATTTGACGGGCTTGCCGCGCGGCTTGACTGCCTGGCGTGACTTGCTCGGTGACAATCGCCCCTTCCATTAGCAATGCCAGGTGGCTCGCCACGTCTTCCGC
>CAMLME010000118.1 GCA_946481235.1 uncultured Methylobacillus sp.
ACCGCATGGCGAAAGACGTGCTGGAACGCAGCTTCCCCTTGTTCTGGGTGGCCGGTGAAATCTCCAACCTGACACGCGCCGCCTCCGGCCACTGGTATTTCTCGTTGAAGGACGATCGGGCGCAGGTACGCTGCGTGATGTTCCGCAACCGAAATTCCGCGTTGGACTGGGTCCCGCGAGAGGGCGACCACGTCGAGGCGCGGGCCCTGGTGACGCTGTACGAAGCGCGCGGCGATTTCCAGCTCACTATCGAGGCCTTGCAGCGCGCAGGGCTGGGCGCGCTGTTCGAAGCTTTCGAGCGGCTCAAGGCCAAGCTGGAGGCTGAAGGTTTGTTCGAGGCCTCACGCAAACGCCCCATCCCGGAGCATCCCTGCCAGATAGGCATCGTCACGTCCCCCGACGCGGCGGCCTTGCATGACGTGCTGACCACGCTGCGGCGGCGCATGCCCGGCATCCCGGTGGTGGTCTACCCCACCCCGGTTCAGGGCAAAGGCGCGGCGGAACTGATCGCCCGCGCCATCCGCACCGCCGGCGAACGCGCCGAGTGCGAGGTGCTGATCGTCTGTCGCGGCGGCGGCAGTATCGAAGACCTGTGGCAGTTCAATGAAGAAGTCGTCGCGCGCGCAATTGCCGCCTCACCCATGCCAGTCATTTCTGGCGTCGGCCACGAAACCGATGTCACCATCGCCGACTTCGCCGCCGACCGGCGCGCACCCACCCCGACCGCAGCCGCCGAAATGGCAACGCCGGATCGCCAAGCGCTGCTGCAATCGGCAAACGCACTCAAAATGCGTCTGCACCGGCAAATGCAGCATCAACTCTATCAACGCATGCAGCACCTGGATTACCTGGCGCGCCGCCTGATACATCCCGGCGAAAAAATCCGCCAGCAACAGGAAAGGCTCGGCCACCTGCAAGCGCGCCTCAATGCCACCCTATTGCGCATGCTGGATCGAGCGAACGCCCGCTTCATGCCGTTGCCGCAGCGTCTGCAGTTGGCCGAGGCGCGGCATCTCGGTCTTAAACGCGAAACGTTGCAGCGTCTGGAACAAAACCTGCGCCACCTGAGTCCACATGCTGTATTGGAACGCGGCTACAGCCTGGTGCAGCAAGCGGATGGCAGCATCGTCCGCGACAGCCGCCAGGTACGCGCCGACGAAGCCCTGACGCTCACCTTCGCGCAAGGTCAGGCGGACGTCCGAGTGGAGAAAACCCGCGACCAAACTTAAGAAGCTATCTTAAAAATTCGCGAGGAGAGTTGGATGCAAGGCGCACGGAGCGCAGCGACCGAGACAGTACATGCAGTACGGCGAAGGAGCGAGCACCGCGCAACGCCGCAGACGACCCTCCGCAGCAGTTTTTAAGACAGCTTCTTAGGCGTATCGCATATTTGCAATACGCCTCATGCACCATTAGCGTTAAAATTGCGCCCACATACAGCTAACAAGGCCATTGATGGCATCCACCCCTGTTCATAAATCCGGAGTTCACGCACTCGCCCTTGCCGCACTGGGCGTGATCTTCGGCGACATCGGTACCAGCCCGCTCTACACCATGAAGGAAGTCTTCGCCAGCCACCACCCGGTGCCGGTGACGCCGGAAAACGTGCTAGGCGTGCTGTCGTTGATCCTGTGGTCGCTCATCATGGTGATTACCGTCAAATACGTGACGTTCGTGATGCGCGCAGACAACCGCGGCGAAGGCGGCATCATGGCGCTGATCGCGCTGGCAACCCAGCAGGCAGGCGACGACAAGAGCAAGCTGCGCTTCATCACGATGGCCGGCATCATCGGCGCCTGCATGTTCTTTGCGGACGGGATGATTACCCCGGCGATTTCAGTGCTGTCAGCGGTGGAAGGCCTAGAGGTGGCGGCACCCCAGCTGCATTCCTGGATCATACCGATCACGCTGACCGTGCTTTTCATCCTGTTTTCGGTTCAGCGGCACGGTACGGCAACCGTCGGAAAAATGTTCGGCCCCATCATGCTGCTGTGGTTCGGCACACTGGCCGTCCTCGGCGTCATCAATATCCTGCACGACCCCTCGGTACTGCGCGCAGTCAACCCGATTTACGCCGTGCACTTTTTCACCGGCAATCACTGGCTGGCGTTCGTTGCGCTCGGCGCGGTAGTGCTTGCGGTTACCGGCGGCGAAACGCTTTATGCGGACATGGGCCATTTCGGCCGCGTGCCTATCCGCATCGCTTGGTTCGGCCTGGTGCTGCCCTCGCTCCTGCTCAATTATTTCGGCCAAGGAGCATTGCTGCTGCACAATCCCGCTGCCGTCAAAAATCCTTTCTATCTGCTGGCGCCGGAATGGGTGCTGTATCCGCTGATCGCACTGGCCACGATGGCTACGGTCATTGCATCGCAGGCGGTCATTTCGGGCACCTTCTCGGTGTCGCGCCAGGCATTGCAGCTTGGCTACATGCCGCGCACGCAAATCCAGCACACCTCGGAAAGCGAGGCCGGCCAAATTTACCTGCCGCGCTTGAACTGGGCTTTGATGGTGGCGGTGATGGTGCTGGTGGTCGGCTTCGGCTCTTCGTCCAACCTCGCCGCGGCCTACGGTATCGCGGTGACCGGCGACATGGTGATCACCACCCTGCTCGCCGCCATGGTGTTCCATGGCGTGTGGAAATGGAGCTGGCCACTCACCCTGGCCATCGCGGGGGTGTTCCTGACCATCGACCTGGCGTTCTTCGGTGCCAACATCCTAAAGATCCCGGCCGGCGGCTGGTTTCCTCTCCTGATCGGCGCGGTGATCTTCACCCTGATGCTCACCTGGAAACGCGGCCGCGAAATGCTCTACAAGCGCATGGCGGACGATGCGATGGAGTTGGAAAGCTTCATCCACGCCATCGGCGCACATCCGCCGAAACGCGTGCCCGGAACAGCCATTTTCATGACGCCCAACCCGGCCGGCGTACCGCATGCAATGCTGCACAACCTCAAGCACAACAAGGTGCTGCATGAGCAGATCGTGCTCGTCACCGTTAAAATCCAGGACGTGCCGCATATCGCACCAGATGAGCGTGTGTCGGTGGAAAAATTGCCGCACGAGTTTTACCGCGTAGTCGTGGAATACGGTTTCAAGGACGACCCCGATCTGCCGCGCGAACTGGAGCGCTGCGCTGACATGGGCCTGACACTGGACGTGATGGACACCTCGTTCTTCATCGGCAAGGAAACCCTGATCGCCCACCGCGACTGCCCGATGGCATTCTGGCGCCAGAAACTCTTCCTCGGAATGTTCCGCAACGCTGACAGCGTGACCAATTACTTCAAGCTGCCTCCCAACCGCGTGGTTGAACTGGGAGCGCAAGTCACTCTCTAACTCAACATCGGACTTTGAAATCATTCACAATGAAAAAAATACTTCTCACCTTATTAGCCGCGCTGCTTCTGGGCGGTTGCGCCACCACCCAGACCACCAAGTCAGGGGCGGTCGGCGTCGAGCGCAAACAATTTGTCGGCCTCGTTTCCGAGAAAGAGGCTGAAGAGCAGTCGGCCCTTGCCTATCAGCAAACCCTGAAACAGGCCGAATCGAAAAAAGTGTTGAACACCGACAGCGCCGAAACGCAGCGCGTACGTACCATTGCCCAGCGCCTGATCGCTCAGATCGGTGTTTTCAGAACGGATGCCGCCAAGTGGAACTGGCAAGTCAACGTACTGGAAAGCAAGGAGATCAATGCCTACTGTATGGCGGGTGGGAAAATGATGGTCTATACCGGCCTGCTCGATGAGATCAAGCCGACCGATGACGAGCTGGCGGCGATAATGGGCCACGAAATTTCGCACGCCCTGCGCGAACATGTGCGCGAACGCATGTCCCGCGCCAAAGCCCAGCAGCTGGGCCTCCTCGGCGCTGCCGCACTCGTGGGCATTTCGACGAAAAGCTCCGATAACGCCGTCAAGACCGTTGCTTTGGGAGGCGCGCTGGCCACGGTGGCAATGACCCTGCCCAACAGCCGAACCGCTGAGCACGAAGCCGATCAGATGGGTCTGGAACTAATGGCCCGCGCCGGTTACAACCCCAATGCGGCGGTGACGCTGTGGGAAAAAATGAATGCCAAAGGCGGCGCGAAACCGCCTGAATTCCTGAGTACGCACCCTTCCAACGAATCTCGCGTCAACGACATCAAGCGTCTGGTGCCAACCGTCATGCCGCTATACGAGAAGGCAAAAGCAAAACAAGGTTAACGACGGACAGGGGCGCTTCGGCGCCCCTGATTTTTTAGGCGGCCAAATGAACCAGAAGATCAGCGACATCGTCGCGCGCATGAAAACGCTGGAGCAGGAACTCGAGAACGAAATCGAAAAGACGCGCGACCACGCTCGCTACCGATTGATTGGCCATAAAGTCCGCTTCGAGAAGGAGGTGCTGTCGCAACAGCGACGGTTCAAGATCAACCTGTTCCGCTACGCGCTGCTTCCCCGTCCCCGGCATGTGCTGACGGCACCCTTCGTCTATGCGCTATTGCCACCGATGTTGCTGCTCGACCTGCTCGCCAGCCTGTATCACGCAGTGTGCTTTCCGCTGCTCGGCATTACCAAGGTCAAGCGCAGCGATTACCTGATCTTCGACCGTCATCAACTGGCCTACCTCAACCTGCTGGAAATGGTGAACTGCGCCTATTGCTCCTATGGCAACGGCCTGCTGTCCTACCTGACGGAAATTGTGGCGCGCACAGAACAATACTGGTGCCCGATCAAGCATGCGAACCGCATCCTGGCCGCACACTCGCGTTATGAGCGCTTCGCCGAATATGGCGACGCCGAAGCATTCCGGCGGGATCTTGGGAAAATTCGAAAAGATTTCGATCAATGATTCCCGCTGCGCGATGCAGCGGGA
The DNA here is from genome assembly GCA_946481235.1 of uncultured Methylobacillus sp. Next base: position 4,855 of record CAMLME010000118.1, read on the forward strand.
AAGTGGCATAACGAATCAGGCTGCGGCGGTATCAGGCTTGATGAGGCGCAACGCGAAGGGGAAGGTATACAGCTCGCCCTTCTGCACCTTGAGGGTACCCATGATCAACAGCACCAGTGCGGCGAGGCCGATAGCCAGCATCGCAATCCAGCCAAGGATGGGAATAAACGCCAAAACGAAGTTGGCGATGAACAAGGTAATCCCGAAATTGAGCAGTTCGACGGCATTCTTGTAGACAAACTCGTCGTCCTTCTTGACCAGGAACATGATCAGCGCCGGCAATATCCAGAAAAAGATCGAAAGAATAAACATCAGTACTGTCATGTTGCGACTGTCTTGTGAAGCATCCACGGTATATCCCCCTTTGTTATTGATTGGAAACAAGTTGCACCGCAACGGCCGTGTTCGATTTCCCCTTTGAAAGCGGTCGGCGGGCTGCATCCGTAAAATAAGGGATTCGCTTGTCACTGTCCACTCAAGCATCGGAATTTAGTGCCCATGAAAAGCAATGCATCGCAAAGACTGACGCGCGGCGCGTATCCAAGTAAAATTGCGTTTTTTTCCAAAGCTCAGGAATCCGCCATGCAAGAACTGCAACCTTTCATCGAAGACGCTTTCGAGCGCCGTGCCGACATCAATCCCGGCAATGCCGACAAGAAAACCAAGGATGCCGTATTCGGCGTACTGGAAGAACTGAATGCCGGACGCCTGCGCGTAGCGGAAAAGATCGACGGCCAGTGGATCACCCATCAGTGGATCAAGAAGGCTGTTCTGCTGTCCTTCCGCCTGGAAGACAACGTCATGATGGATGACGGCGTGACCCGGTACTTCGACAAGGTGCCGCCCAAGTTCGCGAATTACACCGAAGAAGACTTCAAGGCCGGCGGTTTCCGCGTGGTACCTAATGCGATTGTTCGCCGTGGCTCCTTCATCGGCAAGAACGTGGTGCTGATGCCCTCCTACGTCAACATCGGCGCCTACGTCGA
>CAMLME010000119.1 GCA_946481235.1 uncultured Methylobacillus sp.
TGAAGGCGCTTCAGGCGCGCAAGCTGCGTTTCGGCGACACCACGGCTGTGCTGGCCGGCTCGCACATGATCGACGACAGCTACGCGCTGCCTGCCCCGAATCCCGCGCTCAAGACTGTGCTGGTGCTTGGGCTGGGGCCGGATAAGGAAAAAGTGTCCGGGTATCAGGTGACCTATGAGTTATTGCGTGATTGGGCGGAGTGCCATCCCGAATACCGAGTTCTCGTAAAAGCCCATCCGCGCAGTCGCATGGAGTTTTGGGGCGAGGCCGAGCGGCGCTTGTCGAATGTGCAGGTGTTGCCGCCGGGGTGTACGCTAGCACAGGCATTGGGCATGGCATCCATCGTAGTTAACATCATGTCGAACGCAGTAATCGAAGCCGCGCTAGCGAAGAGGCCGGTGCTATTCGTTCATTGCGGCAACGGGAAGGATATTCTCTCCCAGAGGCAGTTTTTCGGCGGTCAGATCGATACGGTGGAGGCTTTGGAACAGGGGGTTCAGGCGCTGGAGCAGGATTACGCCCTGTCGCGGCAGCGCTCCGAGGAGTTTGCAGACTATCATCTTGCTTCCGGCATGGACGGGCTGCGTCAGAATGTCTCCGACTTGGAGCGTCTGCTAGCCGGCCTCCCCCCCGAAGCACCTACAGAAAAAATAGAAAAAATCATCAGATGACGAATATTAATTCAGCAAATCACAACGTTTTGACGGGAATCCAGTATCGCGTGATGGCAGGCCTGTTCCTGCTGTTCAATCTCAGTTTTTACCTTCCGGTCTCTCCGAAGTCGGTGTTTTATATTGGTTTGATGCTGCCGGGCCTCGTCTGGTTGTTGATGCGTCCTGCTGCCTTGCCGGCGTTCTTCAAGGCATTTGGCCTGTTATTGCTGCCGTTGGCAGCGATCCAGTTGCTTAATATCCGCGAGGCGGTTGAAATCAAGCTGTGGATTTTCCTGATGGTTTTTCTGGCCTGTTGTGTGATGGTGGAGCGAAGCGAGTGGGGTGCCGATCGTGTTTACCGCATTTTTGCCTGGTTCGGCGTCTTTGCTCTGCTGTATGCGACGGCCGAATGGTTGTGGGTTTGGCAGCAGACAGGAGGCTGGATCCGGTACGATCACCTTTTCGGGCGCCGTATGGATCCGAATAACACTTCGGTTCTCATTACTTGCGGCTTGGCATTTCTCTGGCTGACGAGTATCGAGCCCCGGCTAGAGCAACGAGGGAAACCTTATCTTTTTGCTGGGTTGCTTATGCTGTCCTGCGTTGTGCTTCTATCTGCCGTGGTTTTCCAGTCACGCTCTACGTTGGTGGGGTTCGGACTCTTCATGGCAGCGTATGTCCTGTTGCGCAGGCTTTGGGGCTTGGGGCTGATGACGGTGCTGGGCGTGGTTTTAGTGGCATATCTGGTTGGAGCTGACCAGATGCTCAGCCAACGCGGAGCAAGCTACCGTCCAGAGATCTGGGCGGATGCGTGGCACAGGGTGGTCGATACATGCGGGATCGTCCTCGGGTGCGGTGAGGATGGGTATCGCTTCATCGGGCAATTCAAGCACACGCACAATCTGCCGCTCGGGATTCTGTATAGCGATGGATTGGCCGGGCTCGTCCTGGTCGGGATTTTTGTTTTCTTTTACGTGCGAGACGGTATCCAGCTGAAGACTCCCTGGTTCCTCATCTCCATGATTGGCATCGGTGCGTTGATGACTAACACGGGCTGGCTACTGGGGCGGCCTAAAGCGTTCTGGGCCTATTTCTGGATCCCGATTCTCATTGCCTTCATTCAGATGCGACACGAGCAGGTGGATCGTTATCTTGCAGCTAGAAGTTCTATCAAAGCGTGATGGGTTAGCTGCTTAGGTGGTTGAAATAGCATTGCCAGCGCCAGGCATCGGCACACATCAGGTCTAGCCCTCGTTCTGCTTGCCATCCCAACTCTAGCAGTGCCTTATCGGTATTCGCATAGCAACTGGCAATATCTCCGGGGCGGCGCGGGACCATTTTATAAGCCACGGTTTTGCCGGATACCTGCTCAAAAGCCCGGACGATTTCCAGCACGCTATAACCCTTGCCTGTGCCCAGGTTGAAGACATGAAGCCCGGCATGTGCCCGAAGAAAATCCAGTGCCTTGAGGTGCCCTAGCGCCAGGTCGACGACATGGATGAAATCGCGCACGCCCGTTCCATCCGGTGTCGGGTAGTCGTTCCCGAAAACCGATAGGTACTCCAGTTTCCCGGTAGCCACTTGTGCGACATAGGGCAGAAGATTATTGGGAATGCCGTTGGGCGCTTCGCCGATCAGCCCGCTACGATGCGCGCCTATCGGATTGAAGTAACGGAGGGTCGCAATGCGCCAATCCGGATCGGCCTTGGCGAGGTCCTCCAGTACTTCCTCGATCATCAGCTTGGTTCGGCCGTAAGGATTGGTTGCCCGCAGTGGGGCATCTTCTTTGACGGGTAAAACATCGGGGTCGCCGTAGACCGTTGCCGAGGAGCTGAAGACCAGTTGCTTTACGCCGTGCCGGATCATCGCCTGGAACAGCACAATACTGCCATGGACGTTGTTTTCGTAATACTCCAGCGGCTTCGCAACGGACTCACCCACTGCTTTCAGGCCGGCGAAGTGGATCACGGCGTCGAAGTGGTAGCGCGTGAAGAGAGCCTCCAGCAACGCAGCATCGCGCATATCGCCTTCGACGAAATCGGGACTTTTTCCGGTAATTTTTTCAATACTCTGCAACACTTCGCTCCGACTGTTGGAGAGGTTGTCGAGGATGACGACCTCGTGGCCTGCGGTGAGCAGTTCCACGACGGTGTGGGAGCCAATGTAGCCGGTGCCGCCGGTGACCAGTATCATTTTGTGCATTGCTTTTAATGAGTAGCTTGCCATTATCCCTGTGGAACGCCTGCCGACCAAGTGCCGCTAGGCTATAATCGGCGCCTGATTATCCATCGATGCGTTTCAGCCCATGACTTCGCCTTCCACACCTTCCGAAAAAATCCTGATTCTTGCCTCCAACAGTACCGGCAACAACATCTTTTGTACGCCGGCCATCCGCTTTTTGAAAAAGCATCTGCCGCAGGCCAGCATCGATGTGGTGGCGCTGAACAGGCTGTGTGCGGAAGTGTTCGACGGCAATCCCTCTATCGAACAGGTTTTCGTCATCGACAGTCGTCGCGCATTCGACAAGCTGGCGAAGGGCTATGATCGGGTCATCTGCCTGAACGCCAATGCAAAGAAAAAACTGGGCGACGTGCTGACGCCAATGACAACCGTCGGCAATATTTCCGGGGATAGCCATCATGCCGAGCAATTGCTCCAGTTTATGAGTGATTTGCTGAAGCGTGAGGTGACGGATGAGGACCGGTCTTACTTCATTCACTCCACGCCCGAACTCGCTTCAGCCTTGCTGAAGAATGCGGACATCGGTTCGGACAACCTGCTGATTACCATCCATCTGGGCTGCGGAACCACCAAATTGCACGGCTGGAAATTCTTTTATTCCAAGCGCGCCGACGACAAAAAACTCTGGCCGGTGGACGAATACATCAAGCTCGGCAAGGCACTGATGGCAGCCAATCCCAAGGTGCGCATCATCATCACCGGAACACGCAACGAATCTTTTCTGGCAAAACAGTTCGAGCGCGAGGTGCCGGGCACCATCAACCTGGTCGGCAAGACCTCGGTGGCCGACCTGCACAGCCTGATGCAACGCGTCGATTTATTCATCGCGCACGATTGCGGCGTGTTTCATATAGCGGCAGCTTCCGATGTGCCCATCGTCGGCCTGTTCGGACCGACCAATCATGTGCTGACCGGCCCGTATCCGGTCAGGCCGCAGCACAAGCTCATCAAGAAAACCGAAATGGCGGAGATTACAGTGCCTGACGTGGTGGATGCTGCCTTCGCACTGATTGCGGAATTTCCGCGCAAGCGCGCTTAACGCTTGCGTTTACCGAGGACCGCCTTCAGCAGGCGTTTCGATGCCCGGCTGAGTTTTTTTTCCTGTTGATAAGCCAGGAATAACCGCATCTGGTCCGTTCGACTCCAGCCTTCTGCATGGCGACGCAGCGAATCCAGATCGCGCGTCGCAACCCAGCGCCTGAACGGCAACCAGCGCGTTTTTTCGAGATCGATGAAACGCGCATCCAGGCTTCCGTCGGGATTTCTCTTCACGAACAGATGCTTGGGGTACAGGCAGGTATGCTGGAAACGGTGCGCGTGCATCTTGCGGATGATGTCGGCAAGGCTGGCGATGAGGCGGTCGCGTTCGGGCCGCTCCATCTGCCGAAGCGGCCGGAATTCTGCGCTATCCAGAGAGCGATAGCCTTCCAGTTCACGGGTGATCAGGATCGCCCGTAGGTTCCCCGCTACGCGGCGCTCGGCGTAATAAATCGGCTCCATCGACGGAATGCCGAGTTCCATGAAGCGTAGGCAGTTGCGAAACTCGCGCTCCAGCGTTGCCGCCCCACGGAAACCATGGCGCCATGAGCGGTAGACGTGATTTTCCTGCCTTTTCACAAAAATCCCGACCCAGCTGCCATCGGGAAACGTCAATGTTTGCCGGGTAACTCCGCTCCAGCCGCCTCGGGCTTGGTTGGGCGGTTCGAACCAGGCATCGTCCGCCACCGGCCAGATATGCTCGAAGGAATCCAGGCCGTTGGCATTCAATGCATCCCGCCATTCGGTGCTGACATAGTCCAGGCAGGTCATCGGCGCGGTAGGGCTTGCAAGCGGCCAATGACGGTTTGCGGTGTCATGTCGCGCATGCACTTGAAGTGCCCCAGCGGACATTCGCGCTTGAAACAGGGGCTGCAGGACAGGCTGAGGTAAAGGATGTCCGCGTCGGCCTTCATCGGCGGAGTATGGTGCGGATCAGAGGAGCCGAACAGCGCGATCAGTGGCCGATCAAGTGTTGCGGCAACATGCATCAGGCCGGAGTCATTGCTTACGGCCGCAGCGCTCAATGCCATCAGGTCTATGGCTTCTGCCAGCGATGTTTTGCCACCGAGGTCGAAGCAGCGGTTTGCGGTAAGCGCATCGATCTGCCGGGTGACCTCGACGTCCTTGCCCGAGCCGAACAGCCAGACTTCCCAGCCTTCCGCCAGTGCCCATGTCGCAACTTCCGCGAAGTATTCGGCCGGCCAACGCTTGGCAGGGCCATACTCGGCGCCCGGGCACAAGGCGAGTACCGGTGTTTGCGGTACGGGTCTGCCCAGCTTTGCGAGTGTGGCAAAAGCGTGTTCACGCGAGGCGACCAAAGCCGGTTCGGGCAACTTTGCAGGAATGCCTTCCCCCGCACTGATGCCCAGTGCCGCAAAACGATCCACGGTCTTTGGCAATTTGGCTTTGTCCAGCGGGCGAATGTCGTTCAGCAATCCGTAACGCAATTCGCCGGCGAAACCGGTCCGCTTCGGAATATTTGCACAGAAAGGGAGGATGGCCGACTTGAGCGAATTGGTCAGCAGGATAGCCTGATCGTAATGCTTGTCGCGCAATTCACGACCGATGCGGATGCGGGCCATCAGGTCGAACTTGCCGTGGCGGAAAGGGAGCGCGATGCCCGCGCGTACTTCCGGCATGCGTTCCAGCAGTGGCAGGGTCCAGGCGGGCGCGGCGACGTCGATCTCGACACCGGGGCGCTGTTGCTTGAGCAGTTTGAACAGGCTTTGCGCGAGGATCATGTCCCCCACCCACGAGGGGCCGATGACCAGTACCTGTTCTGCCATGTTAGCCGACGAGTTTGCCGATGATCTTGCTGGTGCTGCGTCCAGGTACCAGATCCACCAGCGCCACGCGGCC